>NZ_CBFFRL010000218.1:0-7082 GCF_965644215.1 Phytobacter sp. V69 | reverse complement strand
CTTCCATCGGGAATAAGGATCTGGCAGCCTGAGTTCCCAACTAAAATACTCTCCAGGAAAACCGGGGCGGTTCACTCTGATTTGGACATTTATACTTGTCAGCATCCATGTTGCCATCGGGACAATGTGGTCAATTACGCTCATTTTATCCACCCATTTTGCCTCTGCCATACTGAGGAAAAGCTGCATTATCAAAGTGATGGACAGAGCAACCGGAGGCTTGTTTTTATGCTTCGCGGCTAAACTTGCTTTTAGCACAAGATAGTACCGGAAAACGCATGGTGTCCGAGCCTGACGCTAAGCGGTCAACAAGGACATTAGTCATGCCCGCCACCGCCTGTAGATAGCCGCCAGGCGGTGGCGGCCCCAGGATAACGAATGGCCGGGCGGTGGTAGACCCTTAAGGCTGGATGGACACACTCGCGGACAAGCCAGCCACTAACTCAATCCCCGCCGGTAATGTATCTAACTGAATGCGCACCGGTACGCGTTGTGCAAGCCTCACCCAGCTAAATGTGGGGTTGACCTCCGGCAGCCCAAGCCCGCCCGTTTCGTCATTACTGTCGCCGATCCCACGCCCGATACTCTCCACATGGCCCGTGATGAGCGGATCAAACCCCATCAGTGAAATTTGTGCGCTGCTGCCAACGCGGATATGACGCAGCTTAGTCTCTTCAAAATACCCCACCACCCAGAAACTCCGCGCATCAACAATAGCGACTTTTGTCTCTCCCGCCGTGGCGTAGTCGCCAGGGCGAAGCCGAAGATGTGTAACATAGCCCGCCACCGGTGAGCGCACGGTGGCATGTGCTAAATTAAGCTGTGCCAGTTCCAGTGCCGCCAGCGCGCCCTGATAATTGGCCGCTGCGACGTTTGCCGCACTGCCGGTTTGCTGGATGTCTTCGCCGGAAATGACCCCTTTGATCAGTGCGCGTCTTCTGGCCGCATCCTGGCGCATCAGCATCTCATGACGCTTCGCCTCGACATCGGCCTGCGCGCTAAGCACGCTAAGTTTCAGCCAGTGCGGATCAATAGCATAAAGAACATCGCCACGGTTAACCCACTGGTTATCGCGAACCGCCACACTGCTCACCGGCCCGGAAACATCCGGCGCAATCTGCACCACATCCGCACGAACCCGCCCGTCGCGAGTCCATGGCGTCTGTGCATAGTGTTTCCAGAAAATAAACGCCACAAGCGTTGCCACCGCTACGGCGCTTAGCGTCAGCGCGTAGCGACCCAGTAAAGAGAGTAAAGATTTCATGTGAATAACCCCAGTGTGGTCAGGCCCTGCAAGAGCAGGAAAAAGGTAACGATCCAGGTTGAAAAATCAATCAACGGGCGAAAGGGCAAACGGCGATAAAGCCTGCTGAAAGAAAACAGCGGAACGAGCAACAGCGTGCAGACCAGTGCAACGAGTGCGGTCACCAGCAGGCCGGGGATAAAAACACCCCCGATATCGATGTCATTTATCATTGGCAGGTTCCTTGTCTTGCATCCGCAACGCGCAATGCAGATCAACCAGTCTGTCGACAAATTGACGCGAGGGTTCATCTGCCGCAGGCAAACAGCGGTTTGCCATCGCGGAAATACGCTCGCGCAAGGCTTCGGTCTGCGTTGTGCGGGTAAGAAGATGAAGTACCTCGTTGATTTCGCTGCCTGCGGACGTATTGAAACGGTGCAGGTGCATCACGCACAGGCCAATGCGCAGGACGTGCACCAGGTGAAAAAGTGCCCACGCGGATGAGTGCCCACTGCGCTGTAGGCGTGGCAACAGCAGAGCGGCCCGGTCAATCATCAGATTGGTCCAGTGCGTTTCATCACTTTTAAACACACCGTTTACGCTGCGGCGGATATCGCGCTGACAAAGTTTCAGCAGGCGGTTTATCGCCGCATCTGCCTGTACGGTTTGCAACACACTCATGCTGACGACGGCGAAGCCGGTGGTGAAAAATAAGGCGATGGCGGTGTTGGTTGCATCAGCGAAATCGCCGCTGTAGTGTGCACCCAGCTCGCACAACACCGGCAGCGTTAAAGTTATCCCCATCGCCATAAACGTAGTGGGCGGTCGCGCCTGCAGTGACCCGGCAAGCAAATAGACTGGGGCAAGCACCGCAACCAACACGGGGAAATCACTGACCTGGGGTAGCAGCGCAAAGCTATAGATAAGGCTTATCAATACGCCCCAGACGGAGCCGATGATGTATTTCACGATATACGGGGCTGGCGTATCGAAACTGCCAAACAGGGTGCAGCAAACCCCCAGAATCGAGACCGCCGTAGCGCCATCTGACCAGGCAGAGTAAATCCAGATCAGACAGCCGCTCAGGATAATGGCAAATGCGCCCAGTGCCGTTCGGGCAGCACTCAGGGGATCGCAATGGAAAACATACCCTTTTGCCCCGTCAGGCTCGGTCTGTGCTGGCACGTGTTTTTCGTGATGGATGGCATCTGCAAGGCGTTCACACTGCTGTATGAGGGTAATCAACTCCGCGATATAGCGGACAACATTCACATGCAGTGCGTCCTCAAACGTCTGCACCTGCATCGCGCACCACTGCGCGCTGCGCTTTTGTAGCGCATCCGCCGCGCTTTTGCGTTTCCCGGCATCTTCACAGGTAAGCCAGGCCTGAACATCCTCCAGCAATGTCTGCACGTCGGTGGGTAACGCCTCGATTATCTGTAAACGATCGCGTAATTCACCGTTCACGATGACTAACCGCGCCAGCCTGTCATGGAGTGCTTTCCTGGCCTGACGGACCGGCACCGAGAGGGCAAAATCATACGGAATGTGGTGGCTGATACCCTGCAAAAATTGCAGGGCCAGCGCGAGGTGCAGAGGCTCTGACGCCGCATCGGACTTGCCTGCTAAGGTGTCGGCAAGACGCTGTCGCGCCGCGTGCAGCGTCTGCGCTAATTTGCTGTTGAACAGCCCTGATATCCGGCTCGGTAAAATGTATCGGTGAATGAGCGCGGTGCAGACGATGCCGATCGCTATCTCCTGTACCCGAGTGATAGCGATGTTAAACACCGTGCCAGGGTCGGCGACGGCGGGAAAGCCAATCAGGCTCGCGGTGTAACCGGCCAGCACGAAGGCATAGGCGCGGGGTGTACGTTCAAGCAGAGCAAGCCAGAGGCAGAAGCTGATCCAGGCTGTCAGCATCACGCTGCATAAAATTGGCATATTCACGAATGTGGGCACGATCAACACCGTCGCCCCCGCGCCAGCCACGGTACCTGCCAGGCGATAGAGACACCTGCTCAGCGACGCGCCCACCGAGGTTTGCGAAACGATATAGACAGTGATGATGGCCCAGGAAGGGCGCTCAAGGCCAATCGACAGGGCAAGGTAATAGGCGAGCATCGCGGCGGCAAAACTCCTGGCGGAATAGAGCAGGGCATGCGCGTCGCTCAGTAGCACGGGAGACATGATGCGGCCTGACCAGCGGCTTATCACGTGCAAAAAATGCGTGTGGCGGAGCTTGATTATACCCAGAATACTTCGAGTTGCAGGAGCCAGTGAACCCAAGTCAATCGTAGGGATAGGTTGTTTAAGCACTACCATCCTGCATATTGAAGTTACTTGGGTATATGTTCATGCCGGGAATTATTCCCTGTTTGCGCATGTCCTTAAATACTCTATTCTGTCAAAAAATACCTAAATATTGCCAAATGACATGACATCCCGACTTGCCCATACCCTGTTTGATCCTGACAGCACGTCGAGCCCGGCCGTCGCGCGTCATATTGATTTCGTAGATTACGCCGCCGAAGTGCCGGTTCACACGCACCGCAAAGGGCAGCTGATCATTGCCCTGTATGGGGCGGTTATTTGTCGTACCGAAAACGACATCTGGATAGTGCCGCCAGACTGCGCGGTGTGGATCCCTGGAGGTGTCCCCCATAGCGCCAAAGCCACATGGAATGCGCATCTCAACTATTTGTTTATTGAACCCGGTGCCGCCGCGCTGCCGGAAAAATGCTGCTCGCTGGCGATTTCACCGCTGATCAAAGAGTTAGTTGACCGTTTAACGCATGAGGCCGTGGATTACGCACCCCAGAGCCATGTCGGCAGGCTGACCCGAGTGACGCTTGATGAACTTGCCGCTATGCCGCAGCAGAAATTAAGCCTGCCGGTTTCAGCACACCCTAAAATCCGGACGATGGCCGATATGCTGGTCAGTCATCCGGAGGACCGCAGTACCTTTAAAATTTGGGCAAAGCGGCTGGCGCTCAGCGAGCGGTCTTTAGCGCGTTTGATGCTGCGCGAAACCGGCCTGACCTTCGGACGATGGCGTCAGCAGCTGCATTTGATTATTGCCCTTCGGGAACTGGCGAGCGGGGTATCAGTGCAGAACGTGGCGGCGAATCTGGGGTATGAGTCGGTTAATGCGTTTATCACCATGTTCAGAAAAACGATGGGCAGCACGCCGGCGCACTATTTTGCCGCCCGAAGAATAGCGGAACCCTGACATGCTCACTGGCTCAGGGCACAGCTTCACCCGTTAACACACCAGCGAGTCAGAACACCGGCAGGCCCAGTCCTTGTTTCACCTCTTTGAGCGTCTGCTGCGTCACCTCGTGCGCCCGTTCGCTGCCCGCTTTTAAATGCGCCATCAGCATCCCCTTGTATTGTATGTAAGTTGCGCGTCGTTCGCGAATGGGCGCAATCAGCTCCTGTAAGCACATTTCCAGCTCATTTTTACAGGTTTTATCACCCAATCCACCTTGCTGATAATGCGCTTTCATCCCGGCGATTTTCGCTTTATCCGGGAGGAAAGCATCCAGATAAGTGAACACCACATTGCCGTCTATCTGGCCCGGGGCGCTCACTTTAAGGTGGTTAGGGTCGGTGTACATGGAGCTAACCGCTTTGTGAATGGCCTCTTCGCTGGCCGAAAGGAGCAGAGTATTACCAAGCGATTTCGACATTTTGGCACTGCCGTCAATGCCCGGAAGGCGGCCGATGTCGCTCAGTATGGCTTTACAGTGTTGCAAAACGGGCTCGGGCAGCAGGCTGTTCATCTTATGCGCGATTTCATTTGTCTGTTCGATCATCGGTAACTGGTCATCACCGACCGGCACATACTGGGCTTTGAAGGCCGTGATATCCGCCGCCTGGCTAATCGGGTAAACCAAAAAGCCAACGGGAAGCGAGCGGGCAAATCCTTTCTGCGCGATTTCACTTTTTACCGTTGGATTCCGCTCAACGCGGGCGACGGTCACGATGTTCATATACAGTGCGGAGAGTTCAGCCAGCGCGGGCAACGCCGACTGTAGACAGATAGTGGTGAGCGATGGGTCAATGCCCACGGCGAGATAATCGGCAAGTACTTCGGGAATATTGTCCCCGATCTTATGCGGATTGCTGCCGTTATCGGTCAGGCCCTGTAGATCGGCGACCAGGACAAACTGTTGATAGTCGTGTTGCAATGCCACGCGCTGGCGAAGAGATCCCGCAAAGTGGCCGAGGTGAAGCGGGCCGGTTGCACGATCGCCGGTAAGGATGATGGCTTTATTGTTCATATAAGACTCCTTGAGCATAAAGCCGAAAGGGGTCTTATCAATGAAAATCACCGCCTTTCGGCGGTGAGTGGAATGAGGGAATACGCATTCAGGCCGCCATTAAGATGGCAGCCACCACAGGTCACGATTAAAAGCGCTGAGGTTGCATTTTGTATTCATATTCTGAACGTATCATGGCTTGTTACGCACGTAAAGTGATGAACAGATCGCAAGCTTGCAGTCTTTACTTAATGCCATTCGTTGCCGCTTCGTTAATAAAATTCACAATGTCATTTATTTTATTTGAATAAAAATGCATATATTTACTTAAAGCCGCACCAGTGCTGTTCCCCGCAAGCAATCCTCCCTCTGAATGTGAAAAAAATGCCATGTTTTAAGCCACTTGACAAAAACTGACTTTCGGCACAGGGCTATGTTGCAATTATTGATAATGCTAATGTTTCTCAAACTCATTATTGATTACTTGCATTAATTAGGGTTAACGATGAAACACACAAAAATAGCAACGGCATTGGCACTCATTTTGGCCGGCAAGCTGGCTTATGCAACGGAAGAGACGATAACGGTATCGGGCAACATCCTGGGTGATTCCAGGGCTGATGAAGTCAAAACCTGGGCCGGTAGCCGTACGGTGATCGACCAACAACAGCTACACAAAGGGGCGAACCGCACGCTGGACGATGCGTTGCAGCGCGTACCGGGGGTGAAAATTCAGGACGAGACCGGCACCGGCGTTCTTCCGCAGATTTCCGTGCGCGGCCTGTACGACAGCCGCAGCGGCAGGGTGCAACTGCTGGAAGACGGTATTCCGCTGGTGCTGGCGCCGTATGGCCAGGAGGGGATGTCGTTATTCCCGGTGAGCTTTGCCACCATCGATCGCATTGACGTAGTACGTGGCGGCGCGGCAGTACAGTATGGCCCGAACAACGTGGGCGGGGTTATCAACCTGATCAGCAAGCCGATCCCGCTGAAATGGGAGAATGAAATTGCCGAACGCGCCACCTTTTACGGTAAAGGTCGCAACCTGTGGGATACCTACCTGCGTACC
The DNA here is from genome assembly GCF_965644215.1 of Phytobacter sp. V69. Classification (NCBI taxonomy): domain Bacteria; kingdom Pseudomonadati; phylum Pseudomonadota; class Gammaproteobacteria; order Enterobacterales; family Enterobacteriaceae; genus Phytobacter; species Phytobacter sp. V69. The sequence continues at coordinate 508 of NZ_CBFFRL010000218.1, read as the reverse complement.
GGCGGTATGCTCAATGATGATTTCGGCCTGCAGGTTGAAGCCAACCAGGTAAAAGGGAATTCGTTCCGCGCGGACAGCGCCAGCAAAGTGCAGAGCCTGCGCGTGCGCGGGCTGTGGAATATCAACGAAGACACGACTCTCAATCTTACCTATCAGTATTACGATGCCCACGCCGAACTGGCCGGTGCGCTGACAGCGGACGATTATCACCGCGATCGTCGGCAAAATACCCGTCCATGGGATAACTACGATGGTCACACCAAACGCTACAGCGCGGTCTACAACCAGCAGCTTGGCTCGCTCGGGTTTATCGACCAGGCTGAATTTAACTGGATGTTCTTCAGCCATGAGTCCGACCGTGATTTCCATGTCGGAATGAGCAAAGTCGCCGGTCAAACCTGGAACCCGTCGCTGCCGGCAGATATCGTGCACAAATAGCTCATATGCCACCCCTAAACGTGAATGAAACGGAGTCTAACAAAAAGCTGGACAGCCGTTCAACTTTCCG
>NZ_CBFFRL010000217.1:0-7121 GCF_965644215.1 Phytobacter sp. V69 | reverse complement strand
GTCATGATAATAGGGCCTTCTGATTAGAAGGCCCTATTATCAATGATTTTTATCCTCGTGACGACACTATCTAACCCATGGCTACATAATCCGACCGGTGCCAGCATTTCATTGCAGGTTGTCCATCGCCTATTAAACCTGGCAGAACGCCATCATATTACCGTGGTGGAAGATAACGTCTCGGGCGACCTGTTAGGGCCGGGGGCCATCACGCTGGCAACACTTGCGGGGCTGGAGCGCGTTATCCATATTGGCAGCTTTTCAAAATCCGTCTCGCCGGGGTTTCGCGTCGGCTATGTTGTCGCCGCCCCCAAAATCATCAACCGACTGATGCAATACAAGATGATGAGCGGACTGACCTCCTCTTCTCTTGCCGAACAGGTCACGCTCAATGTCATTCGCCAGCCGGCTTATCGTAAGCATTTAAAAGCCTTACGTCTGCGGCTTGGCCAGGCGCAACAAGAGATGTATCAGTTTTTGCAAAGCATCCACTGGGACGTCTTTTGCGTACCTGACAATGGTTACTATATCTATACTCGTCCACATGCCAATGCGGCAGATTCAAGGCTTATTGCCGAAGAGGCGAAAAGGCAGGATTGTTGTTCGCACCGGGCTATCTGTTTCACCCGGACCACAGCGACAGCCCATGAATACGGTTTAATGTGGCATTTTGTCAGGAGAAAAAAGCCTGGCTGTATCCCTTCTTGCGGGCGGTGGGACGTTAAAAACGGCCGGCAGAGCGCCGACCGGGGATAGTTTAGAGATACAGCGACGCTTCTCCCGGCGGGCGGGTTTTGAAACGACGGTGGATCCACAAATACTGTTCCGGCGCGCGCAGAATTTCGCGCTCGATGACTTTATTGATATAGCTGGCCGCTTCGTGCTCATCTTTTACCGGATAATCCGTCAGCGCCTGGCCGATATGCAGTGAATACCCTGAGCGGTGCGCCTTGCGCACCATGGTAACGGTCAGCATCGCCGCCCCGGAAAGGCGGGATAATACGTAGGTCCCGTTGGTGGTCGCGGCATTCTGTACGCTGAAGAACGGTGCGAAAGTGCTGCCTTTGCTGCCGTAATCCTGATCCGGTGCGAACCAGACAGCCTCGCCTTTTTTCAGCTCGTTCACCAGCCCTTTCAGGTTGCGTCTGTCGATCATGGATTTATTAGAGCGCATGCGACCACGCGTCTGCACCCATTCCATCAATTCACTATTATGCGGGCGATACGTCGCCATCATCGGCTGACATAAGCCCATCACGCGGCCACCGAGCTCCAGTGACATGAAATGAACGCCGACAACCATCACGCCTCGCTGGCTTGCCTGTGCGGCAACCAGGTTCTGATAACCTTCAACGTCGAACCAACGGCGCACACGGCTGTCAGGCCAAAACCAGGCCATACCGGTTTCAAACAGCGCCATGCCGAGCGACATAAAGTTTTTCGCAATCATCGCTTCGCGAAGCTCTTCGCTCATATTGGGAAAGCAAAGTTCCAGGTTGCGACGGGCGATACGTTCGCGGCGCTTAAGAAAAGGCCATGCGAGTTTACCGAGGGTTTCACCCAGCCGGGAAAGTATGGGATAAGGCAGTTGGACGAGTAGCCAGAGCAGGCCGAGTCCGACCCAGGTGCCCCAGTGGCGTGGATGTAAAAACGCCTTTTTAAACGGTGTATGCATTGTTGTTACCAGTAAGCCTGTATGGAGTAGCGCTTAAGGAAACAACGAATCCCTTCATTAGGTCATTATGCGTTACAGCGCTAAGTTTTGGCGGCTATCAAAACGATTGCCAAACCCCCGCAATATAGCACGAACGGATAAGTCTGGATGTGAAATTTAATGAAGAAAATATGAATTTCTGCGACAGGTTTCCCTGTCGCAAATTCGCCTTAAATAACAGCGGTCGTGAGGCGCGACGTGCAGCACAATTTGGCCTGCTCATCGTAAATATCAATTTGCCAGACCTGATGGCGGCTACCGGTATGCAGTGCGCGACAGACGCCACGCACACGCCCGCTGCGCACGGAACGGATATGGTTGGCATTGACCTCTATGCCCACCACTTTCTGCTCACCGGTGGTGCATAAATACCCGGCAACGGAACCCAGCGATTCCGCCAGCACCACCGACGCGCCGCCATGCAATAAACCAAACGGTTGATGGGTGCGGCTATCCACCGGCATTGTTGCTTCCAGCGCATCGTCGTGGATTGCCACAAACTGGATATCCAGCAGCCCCACCATATTCCCCTCACCCATCGCATTGAGCGCATCGAGGGTCACCTCACGTTTCCAGATCATCCCATTATCTCCAGTAGCGCCTGTAGCGGATGGCGCACGCCATTGCCTTCCACGCGCTTCACCTGGCTACGGCAGGAATAACCTGTCGCCAGACAGCGGCTACGCGGTAAACGTTGCAGCGCCTGATGCCAGGACAACTCGTAAATCCCCAGCGAGTTGGCGTGGTTCTTGACTTCATGTCCATAGGTTCCCGCCATACCACAGCATCCGACGCTGACGTTTTCCAGTTTCGCCCCCAGCCGAGCAAAAATGGAGGTCCATTGGGAAACGGAAGCGGGCAGCGCGGTCACTTCGGTGCAGTGGCCAAACAGATACCAGGGCTCGCCGCTGACGGCGCAATTCTCACGTCCTTCCAGCGCGGCGGGCAGCCATTCGTGCACCAGCATAACGTGGAAATCACCGCGCTTCTCACCGAGCGTCTGCTTGTACTCATCGCGATAACAGAGCACCAGCGCCGGGTCAACGCCGACCATCGGCATCCCCAGTTGCGCAACGCGATTGAGGAAATCAGAGGTTTTTTGTGCCGTTTTCGCAAAGCGCTGCAGGAAGCCTTTAATGTGCTGCGCCTTGCCGTTTGGTGAGAACGGCAGAACAACCGGCTGATAACCCAATTTTTCAACCAGGCGAACAAAATCCGCCACCACTTGTGCATCGTAGTAGCTGGTGAACGGATCCTGCACCACTAGCACGGTCATCGCTTTTTCCGCATCGCTTAAGGCTTCAAGCTGCTCCAGCGTCAGGTTCGCCGAGCTGTGGCCGAGCATCTGTCGTTGCAGCGAGGGAACGGACAGCAGCGGCAGATCTACCATACCGATGTGTTTTTGCGACAGTGAGCGTACCAGCGGCTGGCTCATAAAGAAGTTGAAGGTCTTCGGCGCGCGCGCCATCAACGGCGCATAGCTCTCTACGGTCGCCACCAGATAGTCACGCATCGGGCGCAGGTAACGGGTGTGATACAGCTGCAGGAAGCGCGAGCGGAACTCCGGCACGTCGATTTTAATCGGGCACTGGGTTGAACAGGCCTTACAGGCCAGACAGCCAGACATCGCCTCTTTCACTTCATGCGAGAAGTCATATTCACCGTTGCGCGCGTGCCAAGTGTTGCGCGTACGCTCAATCAGCGAACGCAGGCTGGCGCGTTTTTCCGGCATCTCTTTTTCCAGTTTCACCGGGTCGATACCGCGATCTGCCAGCAGACGCAGCCACTCACGGACCAGCGTGGCGCGACCTTTCGGCGAATGGATGCGATTGCCCGAGATTTTCATCGACGGACACATAGGGCTTTTGGCGTCAAAGTTGAAGCACAGGCCGTTGCCATTACACTCCATCGCGCCGCGCCATGATGAACGCACAGCAATCGGAATTTGTCGGTCGTAGGTGCCGCGTTTAACGTCATCGACCTGCTTCATCGGGGCATCAATGCCCTCAGGCGGGCAAATTTTCCCGGGGTTAAGACGGTTTTCCGGGTCAAAGGCCGCCTTCACTTTGCGCAGCTCCGCATATAGTTCCGCGCCAAAGAATGCCGGGCTGTACTCGGCACGGAAGCCTTTTCCGTGTTCCCCCCACAGCAAACCGCCGTATTTCGCCGTTAAAGCCACCACATCATCGGAGATTTTCTTCATCAGAATCTCCTGCTGCGGATCGCACATATCGAGCGCCGGGCGCACGTGCAGCACACCCGCATCCACGTGGCCGAACATGCCATAGCTCAGGCCGTGGCTGTCGAGCAGCGCACGAAATTCGACGATATAGTCCGCCAGATGTTCCGGTGGCACGCAGGTATCTTCTGCGAACGGAATGGGTTTTGCCGCTCCTTTCGCATTGCCCAGCAGGCCAACCGCTTTTTTACGCATTGCGTAAATACGCTCAATGCCCGCCAGATTGTCGCAAATCTGCCAGCCAATCACGCCAGCCGCCCCTTCTCCCATCAGGGAGTCCAGGCGAGCACACAGGGAGGTGACCTGCTCATTGATCAGAGCTTCGTCATCACCGGCAAACTCAACGATGTTGAGACCCAGCATGGTTTTATCCGGCACATCGGTGATCAGTTCATTCACGGAGTGCCAGACGATATCTTCACGCGCCAGGTTAAGGACTTTTGAATCCACCGTTTCGACGGAAAGCGCGCGGGCATCCACCATAAACGGCGCATTGCGCAGCGCGGAATCGAACGAATCGTATTTCACATTCACCAGACGACGCACTTTCGGCAGACGGGTAATGTCCAGCCGCGCTTCGGTGATAAATGCCAGCGTCCCCTCCGACCCGGTTAACACGCGGGTCAGGTCAAACTCGGTCATCTCATCATTGAAGACATGGCGCAGGTCGTAACCGGTGAGGAAACGGTTCAGTTTGGGGAATTTGTCGATAATTAGCTGGCGGTTATCCCGGCAGCGCTCGAACACGGTTCGGTAAATACGCCCCACCGCCGTATTGGCTTTACCCAGCGTCTGCGCCAGCTCCACCGGCACCGGTTGGGTATCCAGAATATCGCCGCCCAGCAGCACGGCACGCACGCCCAACACATGATCGGAGGTTTTTCCGTATACCAGCGAACCCTGTCCGGACGCGTCGGTATTGATCATGCCGCCAAGAGTTGCACGGTTACTGGTGGACAGTTCCGGCGCAAAGAAATAGCCGTACGGTTTAAGAAACTGGTTCAGTTGATCTTTGATAACGCCCGCTTCAACCCGCACCCATCCTTCTTCGGGATTGATTTCCATAATGCGGTTCATATAGCGGGACATATCAACGATGATGCCCTGGTTCAGCGCCTGGCCGTTTGTGCCAGTACCACCACCACGTGGGGTGAATACCAGTGACTGAAAACGCGTTTCCGCCGCGAGGCGTGAAATTAAGGCGACATCAGAAGTGGAACGGGGGAAAACGACGGCATCGGGTAGCAATTGGTAAATACTGTTGTCGGTCGCCATGGTCAGCCTGTCGGCATAACTTGTGGCGGTATCGCCGGTAAAACCTTGTTGCTCCAGTGCCTGTAAAAAATTCAGCACCAATTGAACGACGCCCGGTGCCTGAGAAATCTGTGGGATCATTACTCTTGACCCTGCCTGACTGTTAGTTGTTGTGAATAGTTAATCGTTTGCTTGCAGCATTCATCGTTGTATCACATTTTTTTCTTATACGCCCACCAGAATTACGGGCAGAATCGGACTGTCAAAAATCGCTGAAATCATTAATCATTATCATTACTGATTCCGCATAACCCCGCTCAAGGTGATTACGCTTTATGGCCTTTCAATCGCAGTCCAGGGATGTACCGCAGGTGATGCTGTCGGTACTGTTCTTAGCCCTTATGATCATCGCCTGTTTGTGGATCGTTCAGCCTTTTATTCTTGGTTTCGCCTGGGCTGGTACCGTGGTCATTGCCACCTGGCCCGTGCTGATATACGTACAACGTGTCCTGTTTGGCCGCCGCTCGCTGGCGGTCATCGTGATGACGCTGTTGCTGATCCTGGTGTTTATTATTCCGATAGCGCTGCTGGTCAATAGCCTTGTCGATAACAGCGGTCCGGTGATTCAGGCCGTGACATCAGGCGAGATGACCCCGCCAGATCTGGAGTGGCTGAACAGTATTCCGCTCATTGGTGACAAGCTCTATAGCGGCTGGCATAACCTGCTGGATATGGGCGGCAACGCGATACTGGCCAAAGTGCGCCCCTACGTCGGCAGCACCACCACGTGGTTTGTCGGCCAGGCCGCGCATATCGGGCGCTTTATGCTGCACTGTGCGCTGATGCTGCTGTTTAGCGCCCTGTTGTACTGGCGTGGTGAACAAGTCGCTCAGGGGATTCGTCATTTTGCCTACCGTCTCGCGGCTAAACGCGGTGATGCCGCCGTCCTGCTGGCCGGGCAGGCCATTCGCGCTGTGGCGCTGGGCGTGGTGGTAACCGCACTGGTGCAGGCGGTGCTGGGTGGGATTGGTCTGGCGGTGACGGGTGTGCCCTACGCCATGCTGTTTACCGTTATTATGCTGATGACCTGCCTGGTACAACTGGGGCCGCTCATTGTGCTGGTGCCGGCGATCATCTGGCTCTACTGGAGTGGCGATACGACCTGGGGCACCGTGCTGCTAGTCTGGAGTTGTGTTGTCGGCACGCTGGATAACTTTATCCGCCCGATGCTTATCCGTATGGGAGCCGACCTGCCGCTGATTCTGATTCTTTCCGGGGTTATCGGTGGTCTGGTGGCATTTGGGATGATCGGGTTGTTTATTGGCCCGGTGCTGCTGGCCGTTTCATGGCGACTGTTCTCCGCCTGGGTCAACGAAGCGCCCATGCCGGGGCCTGAGGAAAATAACGCGCTGGAAGAGATTCAGGAGCGTGATGAGCCCCACCACTGATGCACCAGTGCGTACGATTATGAAGCGTTGCTAATCATTTCTTTACTCCCCCTCCCGTGCGCAAGCCTTCTGACCAAAGGTTTGCGCCGTTTCTCCCGCAAAATCTTTACCATTGTTTAACTAATGAGACGAATCTGATCGACGCTAAAATCCCCAATGACCTACTATTAGGTCACGTTTATAAATCAACACCTTGATTTATAAGCATGGAAATCCCCTGAGTGAAACAACGAATTGCTGTGTGTAGTCTTTGCCCATCTCCCACGATGGGCTTTTTTTTTCCTGAAATCGGGGCATCAACACACCAATCACGCGCTTCTTTTACACATATCACAACAGCAGAAATGCACGTTTAGTCATCAGCATCGCCCCAATGATTGAAAAGCAGCCCTAAGGAAGGTGCGATTTAATCGTCAATTATGAGAACATAACCCTTTCTTTGACATAGACTTTTCACGATGCCCGC
>NZ_CBFFRL010000216.1:0-7149 GCF_965644215.1 Phytobacter sp. V69 | reverse complement strand
CACCAGTACAAAGTGATCGTATACGTTTTACAGAGAGATAATACAGCTCAGCTAAGGTAAGGCTAATACAGCTAAGGACTCCACTGAACCCCACCGATTAAATCGCACCTTCCCTAATAATAAGTGCGAGAATTTTGATGCGCTCCAACGACCTTGCTATAAGCGCCGTTTGGGTAAATAGGTCAGAGGTAAGACTCGCTTACCTCTTAAAAAAACGGCCCGGTGGTGACTGATTCGCGCAGCACGAGCGTGCCGGTAAACGGTGGAATGGCTTCGATCGTCTCTTTATTTGCCAGACGAATCGCCTGATCGATAGCCGTGGTGATCATATTGTCGATTGGCAGATAGACCGTGGATAAGCCGGGTTCCAGCCATCGGGCACTTGGGGCGTCATCAAAGCCAAATAGCGAGATATCCTGCGGGATACGTAACCCCGCCTGATACAGCGCCTTCGAAGCGCCCAACGCCATATCATCGTTACAGGCAAACAGCGCGCTGAACGTCACGCCCTCGTGTAAGAGCTCTTGGCACAGTTCATAGCCGCGCGACATGGATGAGTCACCGTATTTCACTTTCGCCGGATCCCAGCGAATGCCGTGTTTTTCCAGTGCCTTGCGATACCCCATAAGGCGGGCTTTGCCGGTTGGCGTGTGAATGGGCGCGGTGATGCAGGCGATATCGTGGTGACCCTGAGTGACCAGGTAGTCTACCGCCTGAAACGCCGCATCCTGCTGTTCGAAAAAGACGCATTTATCGTGCGCCTGAAACACCTCGCGGTTTATCACGATAAGCGGCATCGGGGTGGTGTCGATGAGGCGGATGATCGCCTTTTCACTCATAAAGCGGGTGTACAGAATGATGGCATCGCAGCGTCTGTCGGCCAGCATTTGCACCGCCAGCTCTTCGCGTTCGGGCGCATCGTGTCCGTCGGTCACAATCAGCTGTTTGCCATAGGCTTCTGCCTGACGCGATGCCTGTTGTAACAGACGACCAAAATAGAAACCATTGAAGGTGGAGACCACCAGGCCAATGTTATTGCTGGTTCGGGTTGCCAGTGACTGAGCAAGAATATTAGGCCGATAGCCTAGCTCTTCCATCGCCTGATAAACCCGTTTGCGGGTGCTCTCTTTTACCTGACCTGTGTCGTTCAACACGCGCGATACCGTGGCCTTGGAGACGCCCGCGCGCAGTGAGACATCCAGCATAGTCGCCATGACCTGATCCTGTATCACATAAGGGCCAGTATTTTATCACATTCATCAAAACGCAGCGGGGCGGTGGAGAGACAAAACCGGATCGATCACGTTTTTCATGTAAGAGAAGGAAATCCCTGGTTTTTATAAGGTGGTATGCCAAATCTTGCAAATATGGCAAATCTGGAATACCAGATGCAGTGTTGCGACCTTAATCACAGAACTATTTCCCGCTGATGGCTATTTTTGGTATGCCAAAAGGTATTGAGCTGTATACCTGACACCATAAAAAAGCCCTTTTAATGAGGTACCTCTCATGGCTCTACAGGAAAAGTTAATCGATTCTCTGGGTAGCTTCGCGACCAAATTCAACAGCTATCGCTATATCATGGCGATCAAGGCCTCCTTTATTACCCTGATGCCGGTCATTATCGTCGGTGCCTTCTCTGTCCTTATCTCCAACATGGTGTTGGATCCGAAAAACGGCCTCGCCAGCTTTGATGCTCTGTCGTTCCTGGCGGCGCTTAAGCCGATTACCAGCGCCATCAACTATGCCACGCTCAATTTTTTGAATATCGGCGCGGTGTTTCTGATTGGTATCGAACTTGGGCGTATCAACGGCATCAAAACCCTGTTCCCCGGTTTGCTGGCGGTGATCTGCTTTATCTGTGTGACGCCTACAACCGTGGAAATGCTGGTCGATGGCCAAATGCACGTGGTGAAAGATGTGCTGCTGCGTCAGTTCTCGGACACCCGCAGCCTGTTCCTGGGCATGTTTATCGCGATTCTCTCGGTTGAGATTTACTGCTGGCTGGAAACCCGTGAAGGGCTGAAAATCAAAATGCCGGACACGGTGCCGCCTAACGTCTCGGCGTCGTTCTCTGCGCTGATCCCGGCCATTATCACCACCACCGTTATCGCGACCTTTGGTTTTGTCTTCCATCAGCTCACCGGCATGTATCTCTACGATGCAGTCTATCAGGTGGTGCAACAGCCGCTGGAGCGCGTGGTGCAAAGCCTGCCGGGTATCCTGCTGCTGATGTTTGTCGCCCAGCTGTTTTGGGTCATCGGCATCCACGGCAACCAGATGATCAAGCCGATCCGCGAACCGCTACTGCTGGGAGCGATCACGGTCAACATGTCTGCCTTCGAGCAGGGCAAAGAGGTGCCGAATATCATCACCATGCCGTTCTGGGATGTGTATATGAGTATCGGCGGCTCTGGCCTGACGATTGGCCTGCTGATCGCGGTGATGATCGCCACTAAGCGCAAAGAGATGAAGGAGATCGCCAAGCTTTCCATCGGCCCTGGCATCTTCAACATCAACGAGCCGGTAATTTTCGGTATGCCGATCATGCTCAACCCGATCCTCGCGATCCCCTTCATTATCACCCCGCTGGTGACCGGCTCGATCGGCTACTTTGCCACGGTCACCGGGTTTGCGGGCAAAGCCGTGGTGATGGTGCCCTGGACCACGCCGCCGCTGATCAACGCCTGGCTTTCCACCGCCGGTTCGATGGGCGCGGTGGTCACGCAACTGGTGTGTATTCTGGCCTCAATCATTATTTACCTGCCTTTTGTGAAGATTGCTTCCCGCCGTGCGGAGCAGGCGCAACTGCAGGCTGAGTCAACTGAAATGGCGAAAAACGCGTAAAGGAGTCTGACGTGAGCACGAAAACACTCACCATCCCGCCGTCGTTTATTCTTGGCGCGGCGGCGTCAGCCTGGCAAACCGAGGGCTGGAGCGGCAAAAAAGAGGGCCAGGATTCATGGCCCGACCTTTGGTACAAAAACGACAGACAGGTCTGGCATGAGGGCTACGGCCCGGCGGTGGCAACCAACTTTTACCACCGTTTTCGTGAAGACGTGCAGCTGATGAAGCAGGCCGGGCTGACGCACTATCGGACTTCCATCAACTGGTCGCGCTTTCTGACCGACTATGAAAATGGCGTCGTGGATGAAGAGTATGCGGCGTACTACGACCAGTTGTTTGACGAGATGGCGCGCCAGCGCATCGTGCCGATGATCTGCCTGGAACATTACGAATTGCCCGGTTATCTGCTGGAAACCTACGGCGGCTGGGCGTCGAAAAAGGTCGTCGAACTGTATCTGCTCTACGTCGAAAAAGTCTTTGAACGCTTTCACCAGAAGGTGACGCGCTGGTTCACCTTTAACGAGCCCATTGTGGTGCAAACCAGGGTCTATCTGGATGCGCTGCGCTGGCCGTATGAGCAGAACACCAGTACCTGGATGCAGTGGAATCACCATAAAAATCTGGCCACGGCGAAAGTGGTGAGACTGTTTCGCGAGAAGGGTTATGTGGGAACCGTGGGCTGCATTCTGAACCCGGAAGTCACCTATCCGCGCTCCCGTGCGCCGCACGACCTGCATGCGGCCGAAATGTACGATCTGTTCTATAACCGCGTGTTCCTTGACCCGATGGTGAAAGGTGCGTATCCGCCGGAACTGTTTGCGGTGCTGGAGAAGCATCAGGTGAGCTGGGACTACACCGAAGAAGAACTGGCGATCATTCGCGACAACACTGTTGATGAGCTCGGGATCAATCTCTACTACCCGCACCGTGTTAAAGCGCCTTCCCGCGCCTGGCATCCGGAGACACCTTTCCATCCTGCTTACTACTATGAGCCGTTTGAACTACCCGGCAGGAGGATGAACAAGTCGCGAGGCTGGGAAATCGGGCCATTCATTATTTACGACATGGCGATGCGCATTAAAAACGAGTACGGCAACATCCCGTGGTTTGTGGCGGAAAGCGGGATGGGGGTGGAAAACGAAGGGCAGTTTCGCAATGCCGATGGGATGATTGAAGACGATTACCGAATTGCCTTTATTGCCGAGCACCTCTACCAGACGCTGCGTGCACGGGAGGAGGGTGCCAATTGCCACGGCTATATGCTCTGGGCGTTTACCGACAACGTTTCGCCGATGAACGCCTTCAAAAACCGTTACGGGCTGGTGGAAATCGATGTGCAAAACAATCGTGACCGACGGGCGAAAAAATCGCTCTCCTGGTATCGCAGGTTAAGCGACGAACGCCAGCTTACGGTCTCTCTTGATGATGAATGGAAATAAGGAGCTGTGATGAAACGTATTGTCCTGTGTTGCTCTGCCGGGATGTCTACATCACTGGTGGTGACCAAAATGGAGAAGAACGCGGCTGAGCGCGGCCTTGAGCTGAAAATCTACGCGATTGCCGAGCAGGCGTTGCGCGATGAATTGGGCAGCCACAGCGGTGAGATTATTGCCGTGTTGTTGGGGCCGCAGGTGCGCTTCAAGCTCGCGGAAAACAAGAAACTTACCGACGAATACAATATTCCCATCGATGTGATCGATCCGGTCGCGTATGGCACCTTAAATGGCGCGAAAGTTCTCGATCAGGCACTAAATTTGGTAAGATAGCGCGCCGAAAGACCGGGGGATCTCCGGCCTTAGATTCAACTAAAGGTTTGTACAGGTGATGGTGATATTGTGGAAAAAGCTGTAATCCCGCCGGAAAAGAAACAGTACCAGGAAATTGGCGAAGATTTACGCGCGCAAATAATCCAGGGGCACTACCCCGTGGGATCCCGCCTTCCGCCTGAGCGCAATATTGCCGAAAAGTATGGCGTCAGCCGCACCATTGTCCGTGAAGCCCTCTTAATGCTTGAACTGCAGGGAACCGTCGACATTCGTCAGGGGTCCGGCGTTTATGTGATGCGTATTCCCCAGGAACACGAAAACGAAGAAGAGCGTTTCCTCAGTAGCGATGTTGGCCCGTTTGAAATCCTGCAGGCTCGCCAGTTGCTGGAGAGCAACATCGCCGCCTTTGCCGCCAAAATGGCAACGCGGGCGGATATCGATAATCTGCGCCGCATCCTTGAGCAGGAGCAGCGCGCGATTGCCCTAAACGACACCAGCCAGGACAACAGCAAAATGTTCCACCTGGTGCTGGCGGGCGCTTCGCAAAACCAGATGCTGCTGGCAACGGTAGAGAGCGTCTGGCACCACATGGACAGCAGCCCGCTGTGGCAGCAATTTAATGTGCACATCGCCAGCCGCCCCTATCGCCTGAAATGGCTTGGCGACAGGCAAACGTTGCTGGCCGCGCTGCGCCGCCGCGACGTGATGGGCGCATGGCAGGCCATGTGGCAGCATCTTGAAAACGTAAAAAAGAGTTTGCTGGAACTCTCGGACGAAGATGCCCCGGATTTTGACGGCTATCTGTTTGAATCGGTGCCGATTTTTCAGGGGAAATTAATGTGAAAGTGATTCCGCTCTATGCCGCGCCGCAGCACGCGGAGCAGGTGATCGAGTGGCTCTGGCGCGAGTTTGGTGACTCGCTGCCGCGCGCGTTCTTCACCAGCATCATTGAACACAGCCAGACGCCGGGTAACCTGCCGCTGACCTTTGTGCTGGTGGACGGTGAAACGTTGCTCGGTACTGTGGGGCTGTGGCGCTGCGATTTGATCAGCCGTCAGGATCTGTTCCCGTGGCTGGCTGCGCTCTATGTTGCGCAATCCGCTCGTGGGCAAGGGCTGGCGCGGACATTACAGCAGCATGTGATTGAGACTGCGCGGGAGATGGGGTTTACCGAGCTGCATCTTTACTCGGCCTGCCGTGATTTTTACGAGCGCTTTGGCTGGCAGTATATCGGCGACGGCCTCGATTACCCGGACACGACCGTCCACCTCTATCGCTTTACGCTCTAGTTTTCCTGTGGCGCGACCACCGAGTGGCGTCTTACCAGCGTCGGATTGAACACATGCGTGACGTCAGGAGCCGGGCGGTTTTCTGCCAGCGCCAGCGCCAGTTCAGCCGCCTGTGTTGCCATCGTCACGATCGGATAGCGCACCGTGGTCAGACGCGGGCGGACATAGCGTGATATCAGCACATCATCAAAGCCGATCAGCGAGATTTCGTCCGGCACATTAATGCCGTTATCGTTGAGGACGCCCATCGCACCTGCCGCCATCGAGTCGTTATAGCAGGCGATCGCGGTGAAATTCTTCCCGCGCCCGAGCAGTTCGGTCATCGCCTGTTCACCGCCGCTCTCATCCGGTTCGCCGAAGGTGACCAGACGGTCGTTACACGGCAGGCCATTTTCTTTGAGGGCGTCGTAATAGCCCTGCAGACGGTCTTCCGCATCGGAAATCGCGTGGTTGGAACACAAATAACCAATACGGGTATGGCCTTGTTGAATCAGGTGACGCGTTGCCAGCCAGGCGCCGTAGCGGTCATCCAGCGACACACAGCGCTGCTCGAAACCGGGCAGGATGCGGTTAATCAATACCATGCCGGGGATCTGTTTCATCAGTGCGATAAGCTCGGCGTCCGGCACCATCTTGGCGTGGACAACCAGCGCAGCGCAGCGGTGGCGAATCAGTTGCTCAATTGCGTTACGTTCTTTTTGCTCGCTGTGGTACCCGTTGCCGATCAACAGGAAGTTGCCGGTGCTGGAAGCCACCTGTTCAACGGCTTTGACCATGGCGCCAAAGAAAGGGTCGGAGACATCCCCAACCACCAGACCGACCGTTTCCGTCGACTGTTGCGCCAGCGCGCGGGCATTGGCGTTGGGATGATAGTTCAGGCTCTCCATTGCGGTCCGTACCGCCAGGCGTGAGGCTTCACTGGCTTTGGGGGAGTCGTTGATCACACGAGAGACCGTAGCGACAGACACACCTGCGAGCCGGGCTACATCTTTTATTGTCGCCATTGTGTACCTTCATTTGGGGGTAAGCGTTTACACACCTACTTATGTTACGGAAATGCGCTGGCGAATCAAGGTTGTCACCCTTGCAGTTTTCGCAAACGTGAGCTGACGCGTTGAAATAGCGTGAAAACGTTACATGGCAAATATATCCGGAAATATACAATAAGAATCTTTAGATAGTGTCGTCACAAGATTTTAGCCCAGAGAGCGATGCATCTGATCTGGACGGCAGCGAGAAATGAGGCC
>NZ_CBFFRL010000215.1:0-7165 GCF_965644215.1 Phytobacter sp. V69 | reverse complement strand
TTCAGGCAACCGTCTGTGGTGTTTGCAGAGCTAAGATTGGCGGCTTAGCGTTGCACTTCGGAGTTGAATCCGCCGACTACATCTTTTAATCGGTTTTTAATATAATCGCGTGAAAGAGTGGCACTTTATTTTAGTTAAGGTCAGGAATGAAACTTACAAGAGCAGTAATAATTGCTTTTAGTCTTCTCCTTTTGCAAGGTTGTGACAGCCAGGAAACGAAAGTTAAAAAGTTATTAAAGTGTGGTTTAGCCGTTGATGAATTGGGCAACGAACATGCGCAGGATAATTATAAAAAGAACAGCATGCTGTTTTTCGGTACCACGCCACCTGCAATAAGCCACAATGAGATGGTCAAAATCGGCGATAAGGCAAGGGAAGAGCTATGGATGGACAGCCGCAACAGCCGTGGCACGGTACAAAAATTACTCGAAGTGTATGGCGAGAAATACTGCGTTGAACTGCATCAGGAACCGAATGATAAAAATATCAAAATGCTGAAGCATTTGATGTAGGGCGGACGAAATGCGTTTGTCACTCATATTAATGGCGGGTGTTCATAAAGAACACCCGTTTTAATGCGCTTAATTGCCCCAACGGCTTTTTAAATAATTTACCGCCTGCTGAGTTTGCGGCTGGTTGAGATAATCTTCGCGGAACAAAATCGTGCCTTTTATCTGCGGCAGCGATTCATTCATATCGAGTTGTTTTTTCAGTTCCAGTACGCCGCCATTCACCGCCCAGTCCGGTTCATTTTTTGACGGCTCGCCCACTTTATACAGCGCAACGCCGATATAGAGCCGGGTATTTGTCGGCTTAACGACATCCGCCCACCATTTTACCAGCACGTCATAACGCGCCGCGTCACGGGCAAACGGCCAGTACAACTGCGGTGCGATGTAATCCAGCAAGCCTTGTTGTACCCAACGGCGTGTATCGGCGAACGACTCATCATAGGCAGCCGCGCCGCGCGTGTCGGAACCGGCCGGATCGAAAGAACGGTTACGCCAGACGCCCGCCGGGCTAACGCCAAATTCGACGTTCGGGTTGAGCTGTTTAATGGTGTGAGAAACCTGCTCAATCAGCTGCTGGGTGTTATGACGTCGCCAGTCGGCCTTTGAGGCAAATCCCTGACCGTATAGGCGGAACGTCTCGCCGTCATTAAGCGCAGATCCCGCCGTCTCGGTATAAAAATAGTCATCGAACTGCACGCCATCGACCGGATAACGGGAGACGACCTCCGCCACGATACTGGTTATCCAGTCACGCGCATCCGGAATGCCGGGGTCGAGAACAAACCGGTCACCCGCCGTGCGTATCCAGTCGCGGTGCAGGACAAAGACGCTCGACGGATGCAGTGGCAGGGTGGAATTGAGTTCCGCAACCGTAGAGGGTTTTATATTGGTCGATACGCGGTAAGGGTTAAACCAGGCGTGGACGCGCATGCCGCGCTTGTGCGCCTCATCGAGCATAAATTGCAGCGGATCGTAGCCCGGATCCTGGCCAATTTTACCGGTGAGTGTATCGGACCAGGGCAGAATTTTTGACGGCCACAGCGCCGTGCCATCCGGTTTTACCTGGAAAAAGACGGTATTGATGCCGAGGCTTCTGAGTTTATCCAGCTTCACCCGCATGGCTTGCTGCTGTTGATTGATGCGGCTTTGCGCACTGCCAACGCCATTCACTGAGGCAAGAGGCGGCCAGTCAAGACGGGAAACCGTTGCCAGCCAGACTCCGCGCACCGGCTCGTTGCTCTGCTGCGATTTATCGGAGAGAGGGTGTTTGGCGACCGGCGGAAGGAGTGTAACGAGCGAGACGGGTGGCTTAGAGCTGCAACTGGCGAGTAACAACGCGGCTGCCATAAAAGTACTGGCTTGTTTGATTCTCGTTAGCGGAAGAAAACGACGTGAGCGGTTAATGGGATACTCCAGTATTTCAGGTTGTCGCCTGGAGGCACATTTTCTGCTTATTCGAGGGTAAGTCAATGCGTATGGATTAATACGCATAAGCGCGGAAAAACTGACCACCGTTACCGTATCAGTGCTAACGGCAACTTGCAGGACTTAATACACGACAGGATCTGGCAAATTCTGGCTTAAACCGAAGAAATACAGTCTTTTTTCCCCAGCCTGTCGCTTTTAACGGCTTCGATTATGCTTAAAAAAGTCGCCGTATTTTTCCTGGACACAGCAGCAATGAAAACGCGCATAAGAAAACTAAAAAACCGGTATCCGTTGCACATACAGATAACCGTACTTTTTACATTGTTAATTGTCACCATTGGCAGCATTATCATTCTTTTCAGCCATAGTCAGCTGACGAAACTGGCTGAAATCAGTACACACCAGCGATACCAACAAACCGGTGAAGCGATTGCCGCCGAGCTGAATTCGGTCACAAAGACAATGGCGAGTTCGGTCAATATTCTGACGAAAATGCCGGTTGCGGATGCAATGACCGAGCCGAAGCGGATGGCGCAGTTAAGTAATTTCATCATGGTCCTGCAACAAAACAATTACGCCAGCTCCGTTTACAGCGCGTGGGATAACGGAGACTTTTTCATTCTCCGTCGCTTAACGAATCAAAGTCGGGCGGTATTTAAAAGTCCGACCAACGCGCAATGGCTCGTACAAAACTATCGGTTTGATGTCACGCCACCGCAGAAAAAAGAGTTTTATTTAGACAATAACCAGAACGTTATTTCATCAGCTATTGTGCCTTATGATAATTACGATCCGCGCACCCGAACGTGGTACACGTTTGCCCATTCTGAACAGGGGCTGATCACGTCACCTAACTATGTTTTTAGAGCTACAGGCGAAACCGGTTTTACCTACAGCCAACTGGCCGATAATCAACATGCGGTGATTGGGCTTGATGTTTCACTCGCTTCACTGTCTGCGTTTTTGCAGCAGCAAGGATTACCGCCGGGCAGCCAGGCGGCGATTTTGTCAGAATCCGGCGAGGTCATCGCCAGTCAGCCGACGCGGGAATTCGATAATCAGGGCAGAGTGAAAGCCGAAAACCTGTCGGTACTTGTGCCGTTACTGAACCAGGGGGATGCCAGAAACAGTCTTATTTTCAGCGTGAATAATGAGGACTGGTACGGTTCGGTGATTAATATTCACAGTATGGGAAATGACTACCGCCTGGCGATCGCCACGCCTGCGACGTTTTTAACGGCCAATGCCAGTTCGATCAGTAACCGTTCCACGCTGATTGCGTTCTTACTCCTCCTCCTCAGTCTGCCGGTTATCTGGTACTTCTCACGAAAAATATCCTATCCGTTACTCAGACTGCGTAAAGATGCCGAAGAGATCAGTAAATTGCGCTTTGAGGCGCATGAGTATCCCGGTAGCAGCTCGATTATTGAAGAGATTGATGACTTACATACCGCCATGGCAAAGATGAAACAAACGCTGATCAAGTTTATTTCGATGGGTAGTATGTTGACCGTGAAGAATAATTTTACTCAGCAGATGCAGGGGCTACTGACCGATACGACGGAAATCGCGGACATGACTGGGGGAATGGTGTTCCTCGCGGACCAGGATGCCCGTCTGTTCACGCCGGCGGCGTTTCGTTGGGGTGATGAAAATATCGATTTTTCTGCCATTCCACCCCTGACTGCAGACCATGAACGCTGTGATGCATTCTGGCAAATATTAGAGGGGAAAACCGTCAGCGGCACGTTAACCAAAGAAAATATGCCCGCGTCACTGGAAACGTTTTTGTTACCGCATTTACCCGTGCGTTACGTCGCCGTACCGATGCAAACACATGATAATCACCCTATGGGTTTCCTGCTGCTTTTCAATACCACTGTACTTACCGATAAACACGAAGATGCCAAAATCCAGCTGATCAATTCGCTGGTTGGCATGCTTTCCGTGGCGATTGAAGCCCAACATCTGCTGGCTGAGCAGAAAAAACTGATGAATGCCTTTATCAAACTGATTGCGGGGGCCATCGATGAAAAAAGTCCCTACACAGGCGGGCACTGTCAGCGCGTTCCGGTTATCACCAAAATGCTGGCGCAGGCCGCCGTTGATGTGCGGGAAGGGCCGTATGCCGGATTCACGCTGTCTGAAAACGAGTGGGATGAGCTGCATACGGCCTGCTGGCTGCATGATTGCGGCAAGATCACTACCCCGGAAGCGGTGGTGGATAAAGCCACCAAGCTGGAGCTGATTTACAACCGCATCCATGAAATCCGGATGCGTTTTGAGGTGCTTAAACGGGAAAAGGAAATTGAATTCTTGCGTCGCCAGGGTGAGGGCGCTGATGTTAAAACGCTCGACAAAACGCTGCGCCAGCTCGATGACGATTTCTACTTTATTGCCCGCTGCAATATTGGCAGCGAGTTTCTTTCCGATGACGCGTTAGCGCGGATCAATAACATTGCCAACTACCGCTGGACGCGTACGCTTGATGACACCGCCGGCGTTTCGCAGGATGAGTTGACGCGTAAAAAACGCCAGCCGACAACGGGATTACCCGTTCAGGAGCCGATGCTCTCTGATAAAGAAGAGCATATTGTCTACCGTTCCGACGTCAGCAAAGAGGCCGATCGTTATCACTTCAAGCTGAAAAAACCGCTGCATCAGTATAACTATGGCGAAATTTATAACCTGAGCATCCGTCGCGGCACGCTGAATGATGAGGAACGCTACAAAATCAACGAGCACATTATGCAGACTATTATCATGCTGGATAATCTGCCGTTCCCACGCACGATGTCTAACGTGTCGACGATTGCCGGTGGGCACCATGAACGGATAGATGGCAAGGGCTATCCTTATCAACTCGACCATACGCAGATGAGTGCGCAGGTCAAAATGCTGGCGATTGCCGATGTGTTCGAAGCTTTGACCGCCATCGACCGGCCTTACAAACCGGGGAAATTGCTCTCTGAGGCGTTGAATATCATGGCCAGCATGGTCAACGAGCATCACCTGGATCGGGAGTTGTTCATCCTGTTCCTGCAATCGGGGATCTGGAACGAGTATGCGCAAACGTATCTGGACCAGGAGAAGACGGACACCGTGAATGTCTCTGGTCTGCTGGCAAAAGTCATGCCGCCGAAGGTGGAAGGGATGGTTCTTGAGGCGAGTCCGGCGTAAACCGTCTTGATAACCTGAAGCGAGCACGGCACCGGCTCGCTTCAGGTTGCACAGTCTTATTCGAACAAACTGCGATGCAGCGCTTTCACTGCGCCGTCTGAAGAGTCAGCGGGTAGCAGGAAGCAGAGCGTGTGGTCAGATGCGCCGTGGCAAATCATGCGCACAGGGTGTTTTTCCAGCTCGGTGAATACGTCTTTGCAAACCCCTGACGCCTGGGTGAGTTCGTTACCGATAAGCGTCACCAGATCGAGACCGGTTTCCAGCTCAACGCGGCAGCGTGAGGAGAGTTCAGTCAGCAACGAGGTGGTCAGTGAATCTGCATCACCCGAGGTGGCGCCCGATGCGTTCAGGATCAGCGCAATGCTGGTTTCTGATGTAGTGACCAAATCCATAGCCGTATTATGGCGTGACAGCACCGCAAACATCTCTGCCAGGAAAACGCAGGCCGGTTGCGTATTCAGACTGTGTAATTTTAGCAGCGTCTGTTTGCGGCGAATGGCCAGCGCACGGTAGCGTGGCGGGTTATCCGCATGGCAGCACACCAATGTACCACCCGCCGCTGGGTTTTTACTGGAACCCACAAAGACCGGAATATTTTTGCGCATCGCTGGCAGCATGGTAGCTGGATGCAGCACTTTGGCCCCGTAGGCGGCCATTTCGCTGGCCTCAGAGAATGAGACGTTATCCATACGCTGAGCCTGAGGAACAATGCGGGGATCGGTGGTATAAATCCCGGCAACATCGGTCCAGATATCCACGCGTGCGGCGTGTAAGGCTTCGCCAAACAGCGAGGCGCTGTAATCACTGCCACCGCGACCGAGGGTCGTCGTGTGTCCCTTTGCATCACTGCCAATAAAGCCCTGCGTAATCACGAGCGCCTGTTCCAGACGCGGGCGCAGCTGCTTTTCAGCCAGTTCGGCCGTGGCCGCAATCACCGGTTCCGCGCAGCCGAAACAGTCGTTGGTGCGAATCACTTTTCGCGCATCAAACCACTGCGTATCGATGCCGCGTTCACGCAGCACTTCAACAAACAGCAGGCTGGACATCAGCTCACCGTGGCTGACTAAGGCGTCGTTCAAGGCTGTTGAACTGACGCTGGCCGCTTCTTCGGCAAGACGGCTGATGTTTTCGAGCAGATGGTCAATTTCCTGACTGATGGCCGTTTTCTGGCTCAGGCGAGAAATAATGTTGTACTGGATGGTGCGCAGGGTATCAATTTTGTCCATACGCTCACCGCTCTCAAGGCCAGCGGAAAGCTCCACAAGCAGATTGGTGACGCCAGCAGAGGCGGACAATACAACCAGACGAACATCTGGATCGGCAAGGACGATGGAGGCACTACGGTTCATCGCGTCAAAATCAGCAACACTGGTGCCGCCAAATTTGGCAACGACGATTTGTGGATAAATGCGAGTCATAACAATCTCATATCAGGGCGCCATATAAGGAATGGCATGAAAATTTTCATTCTCGGCATAAGGGAAGCGGGCTGAGCGAAGGGGACTGTCCCCGTTATGTCAGCGGCTTGCGCCTTACGAAATGTCCGCCCGCGAACATTTCTGATTACAACCCAGGATGTTGCTCCCGTTGTCGAAAACGTGTTTGCCTGTAACGCGTTACCGGGGTGTTGCTTATTTATGACTTAAATTATTAATTCCTTTGGCAGTACTGCGTTTTCTTCTCTGTCGCGCAGGGTAAAGCTGTCGTGAAAACGTCACGTTTTCTCGTTCATTATTAAAGCCAACATCGTCGACTTTACCCGGTGTCGCGCCTTACGGGGAATTTTATCGCGGGCATAGTAAGTGATTTAACCCGCCGGATCGATAAATTCCTTACGCTTTACGCTGCGTCAGTAAAAAAAATAATAATGCACTCAATCTCTTCCGCAATTATTAACTTTAAATGACAGCATGAACAGAATAAACAGCCATAATATGGGTTAAGTCGGCGTCTTGAGAGTGATGTTGTGCGCGAATTCAGATAATAAGTGCAACGCTCGGACATGATTGTGGAGAGTGTAGGAGGAAGGGTTAACTACCGATAAG
>NZ_CBFFRL010000214.1:0-7252 GCF_965644215.1 Phytobacter sp. V69 | reverse complement strand
TTCAACCGAATATTTTATGGATATGTACCGACCAGCAGCGTTGGGATACGCTATCCTGCCTCGGAACTCCCGGCGCATAGACGCCCCACATTGATAACCTTGCCGCCGCCGGAGTGCTGTTTGAACGCGCCTATGTGCAAAGCCCAATCTGCACCCCCAGCCGTGCCTCGTTCCTGACCGGAATGTACCCGATTGCGCATCAGGTACAGCGCAACGGCAACCGCCGCTTTCCCGAGCACCTGCATCTGTTACCTCGTTCATTTCAGCAAGCGGGATATCGCACCGGGCTGATTGGTAAGCTGCATCTTTCCGCCAGCCAGCACGGCGTGGAACATCGCCCCGACGATGGTTACGATGAGTTTTACTGGAGCCAGCATCCGCACCCGGACTGGCCGGAAGGTCACGATTATCAGACGTGGCTGGAAGAGAAAGGCGTCGATCCGCATGCGCTTTATGCCCACTGGCACGACCCGCAGTTCAAACCGCTCAGGGCGCAGCTTATCCAGCAGCATTTCTCCGCCATGATGAAGGTGAGCGGCGCATGGCCGGAGCGAATCAGCGATTTTTAATAGCGGATGGGTTTTCGTTTAGCGACGAGGCCGTGTCGGCCGCATAGCATCATCATCGATATTTTATCGTCTTTTCCCCACCTGACCGAGTCCCTGTTAACAGCAGGGATATCGGTTAATTTGTGATAATTATCACAGAAAATTGATCCCGAATCGGTCCCCCAAACTGTGACTCCTTTCGATCCCATTCACCTGGGATGTCTCTAATATAAACTCAAGGTTGTACATGATTGTCTATAGACAACTCTGAACGTTCAGGTGCGCGCCATGAAAACATTGAGTAAGAGTTCGCAGATCCCTCTTTACCAGCAGGTGGTGGAGTGGATACGGGAAAGTATTTACAGCGGTGAGTTGGTGGAAGACGATCGTATCCCGTCGGAATTCCAGATTATGGACATGCTGGAAGTTAGTCGCGGTACGGTAAAGAAGGCGGTTAACCAGTTGGTCCGGGAAGGGGTGCTGGTACAGGTACAGGGGAAGGGGACGTTCGTCAAAAAAGAGAACATTGCCTATCCCCTCGGTGAAGGGCTGCTCTCCTTTGCGGAAGCGCTGGAAAGCCAGAAGATCCACTTCACCACCAGCGTGATTACCTCGCGCATTGAACCGGCGAATCGCTATGTGGCGGAAAAGCTCAATATTCGCCCCGGCCAGGACATTTTATTTCTTGAACGTCTGCGCTGTATTGGCGATGAGAAGGTGATGCTGATCGAGAACCGTATCAATATTGATCTCTGTCCGGGCATTACCGAGGTGGATTTTACCCGTGAAAATTTATTTCCATCGATTGAGCGGTTATTCAACAATAAAATTCGTTATTCGGAAAGCCGCTACGCCGCGCGACTTATTGGTAACGATCGCGGACAATATCTGGATATCAGTGAAGATGCCCCGGTATTACACCTTGAGCAGTTAGTCTTTTTCTCCCGGGGGGTGCCGGTGGAATTTGGTAACGTCTGGTTAAAAGGTAATAAATATTATCTCGGCACGATATTACAACGTCGGGATGCTAACTAAGAAACGAGGATATTATGCAGGATATTCGGTTTCGCCGCCATTATGTTCAACATTTACAGGGAGGATTAACAACCGACGATATTATTCGCCTGCTGGCTCAGCCATTAATTGATGATGGCAACGTGGTGACCGATTTTGCCAGCCATGTGATTGCCCGTGAAGCGACATTTCCCACCGGGCTTGCGGTGCAGCCGGTCGGGGTGGCTATCCCGCATACCGATCACAAACACGTGCTGCACAACGCCATCAGCCTCGGCGTGCTTCCGGAGGCAGTGATGTTTGAGGATATGGGCGGCGAGCCAGAGCCGGTGCCAGTTCGCGTGGTGTTTATGCTGGCGCTCGGCGAGAGTAACAAGCAACTGAATGTGCTGGGCTGGGTTATTGAACTGATCCAGGACGGTACGTATATGCAGCAGCTTCTTGTCATGACTGATGAGGAGATCTACCAATCTGTTTTTGCCAAATTAGCAGAACGAGGTGAATGATGACCCAGATGATTTTATTTGTTTGCTCGACGGGTATTGCCACATCAACAGCCGTGACGGAAAAGGTCATGGAGTATTGTAAAGAGCAGGGGTTAAACGTTAATTACGCCCAAACCAATGTTGCCTCTTTACCCAATAATACGGACGGCGCCACGCTGGTGGTTTCTACCACCAAAGTACCGTATGAACTGGATATTCCCGTGGTAAATGGCCTGCCGATTATTACCGGCGTCGGTGAGGAGAAAGTACTTGAAAAAATAGTCTCTATTCTTAAAAACCAACAATAATTAATTCGACTATGGTAATCCAGGCGCTCACGCGAGGTCTGGTTATGCCTGAGAGGTCTGACATGAACAATATAGCACATACCCTGTATACCGTTGTGCAATATATACTGGGCTTTGGTCCCACCGTATTATTGCCACTAGTGCTGTTTATTCTCGCACTCTGCTTTAAAGTGAAACCGGCGAAAGCATTGCGTTCTTCCTTAACCGTCGGGATTGGCTTTGTCGGTATTTATGCCATTTTCGATATTCTGACCAGTAATGTAGGGCCGGCGGCACAGGCGATGGTCGAGCGTACCGGTATCAACCTGCCTGTTGTTGACCTCGGCTGGCCGCCGCTGTCGGCAATCACCTGGGGTTCGCCGATTGCACCGTTCGTTATTCCACTCACTATCCTGATTAACGTCGCCATGCTGGCCCTGAATAAGACCCGCACAGTGGACGTGGATATGTGGAACTACTGGCACTTTGCGCTGGCCGGTACCCTGGTTTACTACAGCACTGGCAGTTTTGTGCTGGGTCTTCTGGCGGCAGCGGTGGTGGCGATTGTGGTACTAAAACTGGCGGACTGGTCTGCGCCACTGGTGAATAAGTACTTTGGCCTTGAAGGGATCTCATTGCCCACGCTTTCTTCGGTGGTCTTCTTCCCGGTTGGTCTGCTGTTTGACAAAGTACTCGACAAAATCCCGGGAATTAACCGTATTCATATCGACCCGGAGAGCGTGCAGAAAAAGCTCGGTATCTTCGGTGAGCCGATGATGGTCGGGACAATTCTTGGCGTGCTGCTGGGGGTGATTGCCGGATATGACTTCAAACATATCCTGCTGCTTGGGATCAGCATCGGCGGTGTGATGTTTATTCTGCCGCGTATGGTGCGCATTCTGATGGAAGGGCTGTTGCCGCTGTCGGAAGCCATCAAAAAATATCTGAATGCCAAATATCCGGGGCGTGACGATCTCTATATCGGGTTGGATATCGCGGTGGCCGTGGGTAACCCGGCGATTATCTCTACCGCGCTGCTGTTAACGCCTGTCTCGGTCTTTATCGCCTTTATGCTACCGGGTAATAAGGTGCTGCCGCTCGGCGATCTGGCGAATCTGGCGGTGATGGCCTCCATGATTGTGCTGGCCTGTCGCGGCAATATTTTCCGCTCTGTGATCACCGCGATCCCGGTTATCGTCGCGGATCTGTGGATTGCGACCAAAATCGCCCCCTTTATTACCGGTATGGCGAAGAACGTTAATTTCAAATTCGCCGAAGGGTCGAGCGGACAGGTATCGAGCTTCCTGGATGGCGGTAACCCGTTCCGCTACTGGTTACTGGAAATCTTTAACGGCAACGTCATTGCGATTGGCCTTGTCCCGGTTATCGCCCTGGTCCTGTACGGTGTTTTCCGACTGACTAAGGAAACGGTTTATGCCTGATTACAGCGTTGCGATCGTTATTGACATCGGCACGACCAACTGCAAAGTCAGCTGTTATTCCTGCCAGGATGCGTCAGTTCAGGATGTGCGGAAGTTTCCGACGCCAAAGCAGGTTTCCGGGCAGGGGGATGTCGATTTCGATATCAGGCAACTGTGGGAAACACTCCAGCAGGTGATGGCGGAGCTGGTGGCGGCACCAACACTGCCCGTCACCCGAATCAGCATCGCCAGCTTTGGGGAGTCCGGGGTGTTTATCGATAGCAACGATACCATCCTGACACCCATGCTTGCCTGGTACGATCGGCGCGGTGAGGCTTACCTCAGTACCCTGGACGCTGCAGAAAAAGAGGCGCTGTATGCCCTGACGGGGCTGCCGCCGCACAGCAATTACTCCGCCTTTAAGATGCGCTGGTTGCTGGACAATTATGGGCTGCACGCTCGCAAGGATCTGTGCTGGCTGCATGCGCCCGAAGTGCTGTTGTGGCTGCTGACCGGAAAAAAACGTACCGACATTACGCTTGCCAGTCGCACGATGTGCCTGGATGTCACCACCCGGCAATGGTCGCGCAAGGCGACGGAGATCTTGCACGTACCTTTTGATGCCCTGGCACCGCTGCTTAAACCGGGAGAGATTGCCGGCTGGGTGACGCCAGAACTGTGTCAGGCGCTGGGGATGACGGCGGAAGTGAGCGTGACGCTTGCCGGGCACGATCATATGGTGGGGGCGAGGGCGCTACAGATGCAGCCGGGGGATGTGCTCAACTCCACGGGGACGACCGAGGGCATCTTACTGCTCACGCCGGAACCGACGCTCAATGCCCAGGCGATGCAGGATAAGCTCGCCAACGGACGTTACTCGGCGCAGGGGCTATGTACGCTGTTTGCCTCGCTGCCAATTGGCGGTTACGCCCTGGAGTGGCTGCGTCGCACGTTTCGGCTGACGGAAGATGATATCGATGCGGCGCTGGCGCGCGTCTGGCGGCATTATCAGCGCCCGGACTGGGAGCCTGAATCGGTCCCGGTGTTTATTCCTCATCTGCGCGGTTCAGGTTCGCCGAATAAGGATCGCACGACGCGCGGTTTGTTGTACGGGCTGGGCGATACGCTGGATACCGACATGCTGGTGGAAAGCGTCTTTATGGGGCTGGCGATGGAGTTCGCCAACTGTTACGCCTGCTTTAACGTGCCGCCAGGGCACAGGCTGAAAGTGATTGGCCCGGCGGTGAATAATCCGTTTTGGCTGCAGCTCAAGGCGGATGTGCTGCAATGTCCGGTCGATGCCGTGGCCTTTGATGAAGCCGTGTCGGTCGGGGCGCTATTAATGGCCTGTCCGGAATTACCCCCGCCTGTTATGGCACTTGCCGGACGTTATTTCCCCGACCCGCAACGGATAATCAAATTACAGGAATATCAGAAACGCTGGATGGAATTTTATCACTTTAAATTAGCGCAGGAGGGTATCAGCTCGCGCGAATAATTATTGCTATGCAGTAACACTATCTCTTATTACTTATCAGGATTTAAGGAGTTCACATGCCTTTAGTAAATGGTAGGATTTTGCTCGACCGAATTCGGGAAAAACGGGTACTGGCAGGGGCGTTTAATACCACCAATCTGGAAACGACAATCTCGATTCTGAATGCGATTGAACGTTCCGGTCTGCCGAATTTTATTCAGATTGCCCCCACCAATGCGCAGCTGTCGGGCTATGACTATATCTTCGAAATAGTGAAGCGCCATGCCAGCAAAATGGATGTGCCGGTGAGCCTGCATTTGGATCATGGCAAGACGCTGGATGACGTGAAACAGGCGGTGCGCGCGGGGTTTACCTCGGTAATGATCGACGGCGCGGCCTTGCCCTTTGAGGAGAACATTGCTTTTACCCGCGAGGCGGTCGATTTCTGTAAATCATTTGGTGTTCCGGTTGAGGCCGAGCTGGGGGCGATCCTCGGTAAAGAGGACGTTCACGTCAGTGAAGCCGATTGCAAAACCGAACCGGAGAAGGTGAAACGCTTTGTCGAGGAGACCGGCTGCGACATGCTGGCTATTTCGATAGGCAATGTTCACGGGCTGGAAGATATTCCGCGTATTGATATTCCGCTACTGAAACGGATTGCGGAAATATCACCGGTGCCGCTGGTGATTCACGGTGGTTCGGGTATTGATGCGGATATTCTGCGCAGTTTTGTGAATTACCGTGTGGCGAAGGTGAATATTGCCAGCGACTTGCGTAAAGCCTTTATTACTGCCGTGGGTCAGGCATGGGTGAAAAATAATAACGAGGCCAATCTGGCGCGGGTGATGGCAAATGCCAAGCAGGCGGTAGAAGAGGATGTCTACGCTAAGATCCTGATGATGAATAGCGAGCATCCGTCCTGTCGCCGTGCGTCGTAAACCTGGAGGGAAACCAATGATTAAACAGACGGTACGGGTCGTGAACAGCACCGGGTTACATGCCCGGCCTGCCGCGACGCTGGCGAAAATCTTTAAAAAATACCAGTCATCGCTGGTGCTGGTGAATAACGGCAAAGAGGTACCCATTAAAGGGATGATGAGTATCCTGGGGGCGGGAGTGAAAGGGAATTCGGTCATTGATTTGATTTGCGAAGGGCAGGATGAGCAGGCGTTTATGCACGAACTGACCAGCGCCTTTTCCGACGGGTTCGGCGAAACCTCCTGAGCGACGGGTTTGTCACCGGACATCGCTCCGGTGACAAACCTTTACGGATGGCGGTGCCATTCAGCCAATTAGCGGAATATGCGGCGCGGCATCGGCAGGTAAATGGCCGGTCAGACGCGGGTCGGCCTGCACTTCAACCTGAAAGGCGTAGGGAACAAAGCCGGAACGGAGATAAAAACCGAGCGCCGACGGATGATCAAAGGTGCAGGTGTGCACCCAAAAACGTTCGATCGGTTTTGCCCAGGCGCGTTCAGTAGCGCGGCTCATGATGGCGCGGCCAAGTCCTTTACCGGTGGTGCCCTCGACCAGTCCCAGAAATACCAGTTCACACTGTCCGGGTTCGCTAAAATCCAGCTCGAGCATACCGATATCCTCCGCGCCATCGCGAATCACCCAGGCTTCAACGTTCGGGTCGTTCAGGATGCCGTTCAGTTTGTCATCGGCCATATAGAGACGCGAAAACCACAACCATCTGGCGCCAATCTTGCGAAACAGCGCGCGGTAGGCGACTAGATCCACATCAACAAGCGGTTCCAGTGTGATGCAATCGGGCAGGGGTAAGGTTTCCTGCTGCGGTTTTGCCCGCATTTCCAGGCAGGTGACGACCGATGCCACATGTCCAGGTGGAACATCAGAATAACCTAATGCGATGGTTGTGTTTGCAGTGCTCATTTATTTTCCTTAATTGCAGGTGCGTGCTCGCAGTTATTTAAAGACAGACCGCGAATTCAGATAATAAGTGCAACGCTCGGACATGATTGTGGAGAGTGTAGGAGGAAGGGTTAACTACCGATAA
>NZ_CBFFRL010000213.1:0-7267 GCF_965644215.1 Phytobacter sp. V69 | reverse complement strand
ATCGGTAGTTAACCCTTCCTCCTACACTCTCCACAATCATGTCCGAGCGTTGCACTTATTATCTGAATTCGCGAATCGATTAATCTACAGAATTTTTCCTATGAAAATGGGGTTATTTACGTAAAAAATAACTCAAAGTGGAATATGACGCTAACAGATTTGGTTATGGGAGATTATTCATCAAGTGGAATAGTGGTTTCACCCGGCGATCGTCAGGCTATTTTTAAAATAAACGCTCCTGCAATACGGAATAATAAGATAAACTTCTCGGTCCTGAATGATGATGGTAATAAATGGGGTGCCAGCACCACAATTAAATAACGTTATTTACTTTCCGTTACGTTATTTTACTTTGGAATATAAATAAAGGCTAAGGATGACAAATATCTATTTACTGCACAGCCTGGTTGCTTTCTGGCCGGATAAAAACTTGCTGATTTCAACTGCGGATAAAAGCCACAATATAGCATTAAGTAATCCTGCAACACGTTGTTTGCTTCTATTAATTCAGCACCATGGTAGTGTCGTTGAGCGCGATTATTTTTTTCAGCACGTCTGGGAAAATAATGGCGCACAAGTGACCAATAACGCGTTCTATCAAAATATCTCTTTGTTACGTCGGGCTTTTAAAGAACTCGGCCTCAACGAAGAGTGGATAGTGACCGTGCCGAAAGTCGGTATCAAGCTGGAAAACACGCTCAGGATTGAAGTGCAGCAGCATGCCGAAGAGAAAAGCGTGCCGGAGCCTTCTGTGCGTGCGCCCGGCAGTGGGAAGCTGGTAAGAAGAGTGTGGCTGACGCTGGCTGTTTTTTTCGCCTGCCTGGCGGCTGGGGTGATGACCTGGCGCAGCGAGTTTCAACCGCGCTTCACACAGTATGTGCCGCTGAATGAGCGAATGGGCTGCCATTATTACGCCAATCCGGATGTGCTGAATTTTGACAAGCATCGGCAGGTTATTCAAACGCAAACTTTTGATTGTCAGAACTACCCGTGGACGTATATCACCTTATACCCCAACTTCTCACGTATATCGGTTATCGTCTGTCGTGAACAGTATGGTGCATGGCGGGAAAATGTCTGTGCTACGCGTTACATTTTCATGGAGGATCACCATGTGGATTCATAAATACCGGATTTTTTTGTTGCTGTCTTTTATCGCTATTGTTTCGACCGTGTTAGCTATTAAAAGTCTGCAGGTATGGCAGCGGAGTCATTTCGATTGCATGGGCGATTTGTCAGTGGAATATCCTTCGCTAAGTGGCAATATCTCCATTCGTTATATATTTAACGGTTCGACGGGGGTGGCGATTCTACGCGGAGAAATAATCCCGCAACAGGGTAAACCGGTGGCGGTTAATCACAACGTTTGGTTCTCATTTACGCGAAATGCGCAGGATTATTTTCTGCAGTCAGAGCGGATTTCGGTCAGTACCGGCGATGCGACAATCTATCCGGAGCTCATGCGCACGTTACCGGATTTCTATCTGCAAAAGGGGATCCCGTTTTATCTGAACATCACCCGTAGCGACGGCAATCACTGGCTCTTTTTTACCAGCCGATCGCCGTCAATCTACTGTAAGGCTTAACGTAGCAGCGGGCAGTCCGGTGGCAGACGACATTTCAGCGCGGCGGGCAAGATGTTGATACTGAAATGCTGTCCGGTCAGTGGCTCGCCGTCGAGATTAAAGGTGATGTCGTGCGGTGCGCTAATCTCAAACCAGGCGGATTTGCCATCGATAATATGCGGGTTATCTTCCGGCTGGGTGAGGGTGGTGAACAGCGCGGGCAGGATCTCTTCGCCGGTAAAAATGCGCAGTTGCAGCAGACCATCGTTAATGAGCGCGTCCGGGCACAGTTGCTGACCACCGCCCGCCTGGCGTCCGTTACCGATGCCGATCACCAGCGCGTCGCCCTGCCAGTGGAAATCCTCGCCCTTAATTTCACAGCGATCCGCTTTAAGCGTATCCATCCGCATCAGACCGTGGATGATATAGGAGACGCCGCCCAGTGCGGATTTAAGTTTCTCAGGCGTTTCGGTGGTGATGCGGGTGCCAAACCCGCCGGTGGCCATATTGATAAAGCAGGTTTTACCGTTCACTTCGGCAATGTCGATGGACACCGCTTTGCCCACGATGGCGAGCTGTAGCGCTTTATCCAGCATCTCCGGGATGTTGGTGCTGGTGGCAAAATCGTTGGCGGTACCTAACGGCAAAATCCCCAGCGCAGGGGGGTTGTCACTTTTACTGTGCACCAGCGCGCTGGCGACTTCGTTAATGGTGCCATCGCCGCCGCCAGCAATCACGGTTTCGACGCCAAGCGTGATGGCCTCTGCCACATAGCGCTCTGCATCGCCTTTTTCCCAGGTGACGCGCACCTGAATGTCCATCCCTTCGCTGCGCAGCAGGGTAATTGCCTCGCGGAGCATCTCGTCGCCCGCACTTTTACCGTTGAGGATCAATAAACTGTCTGGAAAATTGCTCATCCTTTTCGCCTTTCAAAATCACCATGAGCAAAGTGTATCTCACGACCGGAAAGTGCGCCTGGCAGGATGGAAAAAGGAGGGATAAAAAAATCAGCCTGCGTAAGGGAGATTACGCAGGCTAAGGAGGTGGTTCCTGGTACAGCTAGCATTTATGGGTTATGTTTTTCAGCGAAAAGGATAATACCCATATTGAGCGCAACGGTATGTGATCCGATTCTAAGATTCTTCTGCTGGTAAAAAATAACGGCAGTTAATTACTTAGCGTGCGGATTGCGCGTGCTCTGTCCAGTAAAATTACGCATTAATAACGCATATTCCAGCTGTAAATCATCCGGAACCGGCAGCCAGACGGTATGACCATCTCCCGGTGCGACACCGACGGCTTCGCCTTTGCCATTTTCCATATGCTCCAGCGTAAAGTTGATGTTGCCCTGCGGCGTCATCAATTCGAGGCTGTCACCCATGGTGAATTTGTTTTTCACCGCCACGGCGGCCAGTGGGCCTTTACGCTCACCGGTGAATTCACCGACAAACTGCTGACGCTCTGAGACGGAGTAGCCGTACTCGTAGTTCTGGTAATCGTCGTGGGTGTGGCGACGCAGGAAGCCTTCGGTGTAGCCACGGTGTGCCAGCCCTTCCAGGGTTTCCAGCAGCGCCGGATCAAACGGTTTGCCTGCGGCAGCGTCGTCAATGGCTTTGCGATAGACCTGAGCGGTGCGGGCGCAGTAGTAGAAGGATTTGGTACGGCCTTCGATTTTCAGCGAGTGCACGCCCATTTGCGTCAGACGCTCAACGTGGGCGATGGCGCGCAGGTCTTTGGAGTTCATGATATAGGTGCCGTGCTCATCTTCGAACGCGGTCATGTACTCACCCGGACGCTGGGCTTCTTCAATCATAAACACTTTGTCCGTTGGCGCGCCGATACCCAGCGTCGGCTCAACGTTTTGCACCGCAATCGGCTCGTATTTATGCACGATATTGCCGACGTCATCTTCTTTGCCTTCCTGGACGTTATATTCCCAGCGACAGGCGTTGGTGCAGGTTCCCTGGTTCGGGTCGCGTTTGTTGATATAGCCTGAGAGCAGGCAGCGGCCGGAATAGGCCATGCACAGCGCGCCGTGAACGAAAATTTCGATTTCCATCTCCGGCACCTGAGTGCGGATTTCAGCGATCTCATCAAGTGACAGTTCGCGTGAGAGGATAACGCGGGTTAGCCCCATCTGTTTCCAGAACTTTACCGTCGCCCAGTTAACGGCGTTCGCCTGGACGGACAGGTGAATGTCCATCTCCGGGAAGTTTTCACGCACCAGCATGATGAGACCCGGGTCCGACATAATCAGTGCATCCGGCCCCATATCCACCACGGGTTTTAAATCGCGAATAAACGTTTTCAGCTTGGCGTTGTGCGGCGCGATATTCACCACGACGTAGAATTTTTTGCCGAGGTCATGGGCCTCGTTAATGCCTTTTTGCAAATTCTCGTGGTTGAATTCGTTATTGCGCACGCGCAGTGAATAACGTGGCTGACCCGCGTAAACGGCGTCCGCGCCATAAGCGAAAGCGTAACGCATATTTTTCAGCGTTCCCGCCGGGGAAAGGAGTTCCGGTTTAAACATGATGTTCTCGTTCTGATGACAGGTCAGATTCGCCTCACCTGATGAGGCGGTTGGGGAGATCCCATAAATTTAGGGCGGGAATTGTAGCGCTGCGGGGAGGGGGAGTAAACCTCTGTGTGATCGTGGTTGCCAGAACAGGCAGTCAGGGCACATTGGATTGTTTATCAATATTGTTGATTTTTAAGTAAGTACAAATTGTGCAAGATAAATCATCAAATTAAATATATTGAATTACCCTGAAAAAATCATTCAGTTATTATGTTGAGGTTATTGGTTAACCTTCTGTTTTATAATGGGTAATGCATTTATGTAAATATTTTACGGTCGATGGGGAATTGGTTTGGATTTTTTTTGAGGAGATATATATCTTTTCTTGAGGAACTATTGTCTTTATTTTGAGGTTCGTTCAGGAAGCAAAGGAATGTGCAATGAAACAATTCATTCTATTAATCTTTTTATCTTTATTGGTAGCGCGGGAAACATTTGCAACCGTTATTAATTGTTCAGGCGGAGCGTCAAAAGTCGTTATTAATTTGCCCGTTCCTTCTAACAATAAATTGACGCTAACTGGTTTAGCCGGTTTCTCTGGGCAGTATCGTGAAATAGCGTCTTGGGTAAAACTTCTGGGCGGGAATAATGGTGCCAGATGTACCCCACAAGGTGGATTATCAGCAGGAGCGACCGATTATGTCACTTATATTGAAGCCTATCCGGGAACAACGGTTCTGCAAAACGGCAGTGAATATATCTTTCCAACCTCAGTAAAAGGCCTGGGGCTCTCTTTCCGTGACATGGGGTCGGTATTTACTATAACCAATAATGCCCCAATTGGTCCGCCATCGAACCCCTTGAAACTTGAACCCTCTGGTACTACAAAAGGTGCCCATAATTATGGTGGTGCTCCTCTAAAATTTAAAGTAACATTATGGGAAATTCCGGTAATCAGCGGGCAGTCAGAAATTCCATCTGTCGGTTATGTCTTGTTTAACGGTCCGACTATCGTCGCCGCACAAATGAATAGCAGTGCGATGGATTATTACAGTGCAACTTCACCGAATAATGGCAGCTATTCACTGGCAAACAGATGGACAATAAGTTCATTCGAAATTAAAGGTGAATTGGACATTACCTCCGGAACCTGCTCATTAAACAATAAAACCGTATCTATGGGTTCCCACGACATGAATATGTCCGGCGGTGTATCCGACTGGAAAGACGCCAGTTTTACCGTGCAATGCCCGGCAGCCCGGGGCTACGGTGTTGACTATACGCTCTCTTCAAATACAGTGGTTGCCAGCACCAGTAATGCAAAATACAAAAACAGCGGATTAATTATTTCCGTCTCGCCATTAAGAGGCGCAGCGGTGCAGGATGCGGTGAATGGCATTATCACCCTCGACAGTACCAGTACGGCAACGGGCTACGGCATTCAGCTTGCGTGGGGGGATATTTCGACCTTACCTACAAAAAACGCGGCCCCCGCGAAAGTTGTGAGTTTTACTCAGGCAGTGGATGCTGCCACCATTTCGGATTACGTAACGAAAACCTATAACCTGGGTGAAATTCCACCCCCGCAACTGATTAAAATGGCAGCACGTTATATCCGTACGCCGGGAGCCGTAGCACCCGGACCGGCAAATTCGGCGGTGGAAGTGATCGCCAGTTATAACTGATTACGCGCAATAATATCGACAGGGAAGATTGGATTGCGATTCAGTTAATGTATTCCGTCACAATTTTATTAATTTTAGGGGCCTGTAATAATAACGCGCGTAGTATGTCTCGTTGCCTGTGGGTGGGGAAAATAGCCGCGCGATTAAACTGCATGACCCACAGACGGTACTGCTCATCACATTCCTGTTGTGTGAGTTGATGATGGTTGCGTAATAATAAAATCAGCCAGTCCCATTTATTTAGCTGGTGCATCAACCGCCAGTACAACAGGGTATGTATGTCCGATGGTGAGCCTGCCAGCAGAGATTCAAGCTCGCCGCGCGAAAACGACAGGGGATGATGCGCCAGCGATTTCATTGCCGCCATGGCGAATGACAGGCTTGAATCGGCCAGAGCTTCCAGCACGCGGGGTTTTGCTGCATCCCCTTCGAGCATCAGCAAAATATGCAGCGACGCCTGGCGGACAGCGTTCTCCGGCTGCGTATAACCCCACAATGCCAGCGAATGCAGCGCGGGATCGCGCACCTCTTTCAGGCCATAGAGCGCAGAACGGCGCTGGGTTGCGGACCAGGCCGGTGAGGCAAGCACATCGCGCCAAAACGCGTTGGCATCGATGGTATCAGCGAGCATGTGGCGGGCGCGTTGGCGGATCAGCCCATTTTTATCCAGCAGCAGTGAACGGTGCAGGGATTCAGGCAGCGCTTGCCCATGTTCGTCGAGATAAAAGAGCGCATCGCGACGAATACGCGGCCAGGGATCGCGCAGCAGGCGCTCGGTCAGGGTCTCTGAGAGCGTTGGGGCGCGTGCCAGCCAGTAAGTGACCGCAATGCCCCGCAGATAGGTATCGCCAATATCCAGCACAAAGGCCAGCGCTGCTTCGCCGTGCAATTGTTCCTGCTCGATAAGCGTATGCAGCACGGCATGGCGCAGGTCGCGGTCAGGGGAATAGAGTGCCTGTCGCAGTTTCTCTATATGGGCCTCAGAGGCCAAAAAGCGGCTAATCAGCTCGATTAAAGGCGCGTGATTGTAGCGTCTGCACGTCAGCAACTGCCTGACCTGTGGAAGATGGGCGATAAAGGCGTGAGCATTTTCCGCTGTCATCAGCGCCATCACTTCCTGCGTGGCGAGGCGGTGAATCGGTTTGACCCAGTCATTGGCGCAAATCAGCAGTTCCGTGAGCGCGGCGATGTCGCGCTTCAGTGACAGCGCCATTACGGCTTTTTCGCGCAGATAGCCATTGTGGTGACGGGTGAGCTGGCAGAGATTCTCTGTGCTTCGGATATCGCTATTTTTCGGCCAGTAGTCGCCATTACGCGGTTCATTCAGCAACGTGCGGATCTGTTGATAAAGCTGCGTTTCTTCATCAGCGGGCGGCTGAGCGAACGAAGCGAACCAGCGTGTCAGAAAAGATTTATTGCTAGCGAATTCAGATAATAAGTGCAACGCTCGGACATGATTGTGG
Source organism: Phytobacter sp. V69 (assembly GCF_965644215.1). Taxonomy (NCBI): domain Bacteria; kingdom Pseudomonadati; phylum Pseudomonadota; class Gammaproteobacteria; order Enterobacterales; family Enterobacteriaceae; genus Phytobacter; species Phytobacter sp. V69. Next base: position 33 of record NZ_CBFFRL010000213.1, on the reverse strand, counting down.
AGAGTGTAGGAGGAAGGGTTAACTACCGATAAG
>NZ_CBFFRL010000212.1:0-7327 GCF_965644215.1 Phytobacter sp. V69 | reverse complement strand
CGGGCATCGTGAAAAGTCTATGTCAAAGAAAGGGTTATGTTCTCATAATTGACGATTAAATCGCACCTTCCCTAAGTCTGCGTCACGACCGATTTTCGTATTGAATGCGCTTATCTTACATTCCTTATTTATATGTAATTTTTATTTTATAAAAAAAGAATATCACACTACATTAACCGCTTAATTTCAATATATTGCTTCGTGGTTTTTATTTTTTTAAATTAAAAAACTTGGAGGTGGTTCTGGTTTTGCATTTTAACGCTTAAAAAAATGCAGGGGCGGGAGTAGGGATGGTCAATGGCAAACAATTTTAGGAGAAGTGAAACATTTTGCTTTCAGTCGATGCTATATACTCAAATTATAAACCTGCCAAGATTAATTATTATTTTGATAGTAAATTTCAAAATGCTGAGGGCGTTTTTATGGGGAAGAAACATATCTATTTGTTCTGTTCTGCGGGAATGTCCACTTCGCTGCTGGTATCCAAAATGCGTGCCCAAGCTGAAAAATATGAAGTGCCGGTCATTATTGAAGCTTTTCCTGAAACTCTCGCAGGGGAGAAGGGACCGGAAGCTGACGTTATTTTATTAGGCCCACAGATTGCGTATATGCTTCCCGAGATTCAGCAGCGGCTGTCCAATAAGCCGGTGGAAGTGATCGACTCTGCACTGTACGGCAAAGTTGATGGTTTAGGTGTTTTGAAAGCGGCCGTTGCGGCCATTAAGAAAGCTGCTGCACAATAATTTAATTTTAAAACTCGACCTTTCGGGTCGCTGGCGAAGCGAATTTTCGGCTTAATGAAATATCTGCCGTGCCGGCCGCCCGAATAATAAATATTTTATTTACCCGTCAAAGAGTAATTTCATCATTATGCCGTAATCGCACAATTACGGCTTTAAAGGGTATTGACTATGAGTAAAGTGATTGACTCGCTTGAAAAGGTACTCCTTCCTTTTGCTGTTAAAATAGGAAAGCAACCGCACATTAATGCGGTTAAAAACGGCTTTATTAAATTAATGCCGTTGACCCTCGCCGGGGCCATGTTCGTATTAATTAACAACGTCTTTCTCAGCTTTGGTGAAGGCTCTTTCTTCTATTCAATGGGGGTCCGCCTGGATGCCTCAACCATTGAAACCTTAAACAGCTTTAAAGCTATCGGCGGTAACGTTTATAACGGTACTTTAGGCATTATGTCGCTGATGGCGCCGTTCTTTATCGGCTCGGCGATGGCGGAAGATCGCAAGGTCGACCCGATGGCCGCCGGGCTGTTAGCCGTCGCGGCATTTATGACCGTCACTCCCTATAGCGTCGGCGATGCTTACGCCATAGGCGCCAACTGGCTGGGCGGGCAAAACATTATTTCGGGGATGATCATCGGTCTGGTGGTGGCGGAGCTGTTTACCTTCGTTATTCGTCGCAACTGGTTCATTACCCTGCCGGACAGCGTGCCGTCATCGGTATCGCGTTCGTTCTCGGCGCTGATCCCAGGCTTCCTGATCCTGTCGATTTTCGGCATCGTCTCCTGGCTGCTGGCCTCGTATGGCAGCAACTTCCACCAGATTATTATGGACTCCATCTCCACGCCGCTGGCGGCGATGGGCAGCGTTGTCGGCTGGGCGTACGTTATTTTCAACTCCCTGCTGTGGTTCTTTGGCGTACACGGTTCGCTGGCGCTGACCGCGCTGGATAACGGCATCATGACCCCGTGGGCGTTGGAAAACATCGCGCTGTATAACCAGTATGGTTCCGTTGAAGCGGCCATCGAGGCGGGCAAACAGTTCCACTTCTGGGCCAAACCGATGCTCGATTCGTACATCCTGCTGGGCGGCTCCGGCGCGACTCTGGGCCTGATTATCGCCATCTTTATCGGCTCGCGCCGCGCCGACCATCGTCAGGTTGTTAAGCTGGCGCTGCCGTCAGGCATCTTCCAGATTAACGAACCGATTCTGTTCGGCCTGCCCATTATCATGAACCCGGTGATGTTTATCCCGTTCGTGCTGGTGCCGCCGATTCTGGCAGCCATCACCCTGGCGGCTTACAGCATGGGGATTATTCCTCCGGTGACCAACCTGGCCCCGTGGACCATGCCGACCGGTCTGGGCGCCTTCTTTAACAGTAACGGCAGCGTCGCTGCTCTGCTGGTGGCGCTGTTCAACCTTGGTGTCTCGACCCTGATCTACCTGCCATTTGTCGCGATTTCCAATAAAGCGCAAAGCACCATCGAGCAGGAAGATAGCGAAGAAGATATCGCTAACGCACTGAAATTCTGATGTCGAGCGGTACGGGAGATTTCCCGTACCGCCTGAGAAATGAGGGAATAATATGTTTGATTTGGACCATATCGAAGCAGAAGATATGCCTGAAAATGACCTCGAAGAGGTGGTGATGGGACTGATTATCAACTCCGGACAGGCCCGCAGCCTGGCCTATGCCGCGCTGAAGCAGGCGAAACAGGGCGACTTCGCCGCCGCTAAAGCGATGATGGAGCAGTCGCGGGTGGCGCTGAGCGAAGCCCACCGCGTACAGACTCAGCTGATTGAAAGCGATGAAGGCGAAGGGAAAATGAAGGTCAGCCTGGTGCTGGTTCACGCGCAGGATCATCTGATGACCTCAATGTTGGCCCGCGAACTGGTCGCGGAATTGATTGAGCTACATGAGAAGGTACAATAGGCCATCTACACGATGAGGCAGCCAAAGATGATGACCACAGAAATCAGTACCGCCCGCGAACAGCAGCTCTTCAACGGGAAAAACTTTCATGTGGTCATCTACAACAAGACGGAAAGCGTTAGCGGGCTTCACCAGCACGACTATTACGAATACACCATCGTTTTAACCGGGCGCTATTATCAGGAAATTAATGGCAAACGGGTGCTGCTGGAGCGCGGGGATTTTGTCTTCATCCCAATGGGGTCGCACCATCAAAGCTTTTACGAGTTTGGCGCGACGCGCATTCTTAACGTCGGCATCAGCAGGAGTTTCTTTGAGAAACACTATCTGCCGCTGCTGCCGTTTGAGCTGGTCGCTTCGCAGGTCTACGCGATCAAAAGCACCTTTCTCAGCTACATCGAATCGGTGATTGCTTCGCTGAATTTTCGCGAAACTGAATTTGACGAATTTATTGAACTGGTCTCGTTTTACACCATTAATCGTTTACGGCACTACCGCGAGGAGCCGGTTCAGGATGTCATTCCGCAGTGGCTAAAAAATACCGTCGAGGATATGCACGATAAACATAAATTTGGCGAAGGGGCGCTGAAAAAGATGGTCGGGCTCTCCGGGAAAACTCAGGAATATTTAACCCGGGCAACCCAACGCTATTATGGTAAAACGCCGATGAAGATTATTAATGACATTCGCATTAACTTCGCCAAGAAACAGCTGGAAATTACCAATTACTCGGTAACCGATATTGCTTACGAAGCAGGCTACAGTAGCCCCAGCTTATTTATTAAAACATTCAAAAAGCTGACCTCATTTACGCCAAGCAATTATCGTAAGACGCGAATTCAGATAATAAGTGCAACGCTCGGTCATGTGGATGGATAGTGTGGGAAGAAGGGTTAACTACCGATAAGTTATCCCGTTCTTCCTACCACAGATGAGCGAGCAACATGAAGTATCGGCAGTTAACCGAAGGCATACGATACCAGATTGCCCTGTTGTTTGGTGATGATATTAGCCTCACGGAGCTCAGCAAGCGTGTTGGCGTCAGTAAGTCCACTGTATCCCGGGAGGTCAGGCGCAACGGGACTGCTGGCGGTTATTCAGCAAAAGAGGCTCAGCGGTTGAGTGATGACCGGCGACGGCGGGCGGCGAAGCGCGTTATCAGCCCTGAGACGGCATTTTACGTTGAGAGAGGGTTATGCTGGAAGTGGAGCACGGAGCAGATCAGCGCTATCTGTAAGCGCATTGGCAGCCCCGTCAGCCACGAGTGGATTTACCAGCATGTTCAGGCTGATAAAGCCAGTGGCGGCGAACTGTACAAGCATCTTCGACAGGGTAAGCGCCGTTACCGCAAGGGCTACGGGACGAAGCGTGGTCGCATACCTGACGCGGTATCCATAGAGCAGAGACCAGCCGTTGTTGATGCTCGTACCAGACTGGGTGACTGGGAAGCGGATCTGGTACTGGGCGCACAAGGGACAGGCGCTATCGTGACGCTGGCAGAACGTAAGAGCCGTATGTATCTGACCAAAAAAGGTATTCTCCAAAGATGCAGGTGAAGTCAGCAGGGCCATCATCTCGATGCTGAGTGGCTATAAAGATGTCTGTCACACTATCACGTTCGATAACGGTGGTGAGTTCAGTGAGCACAGGACGATAGCGGAAGCGCTGGAAGCGGAAACCTACTTCGCTCACCCATATGCGTCGCATGAACGAGGATTGAATGAGAACACAAACGGCCTGTTAAGGCAGTTTATCCCGAAGGGAACTGACCTGCACACAGTGTCAGAAGAAGACCTACGGCGCTATCAGGGTGCGTTGAACAGCAGGCCACGCAAGTGTCTGGGGTTCAGACAACCCTCGGTGGTGTTTGCAGAGTTAAGACCGGCGGCTTAGCGTTGCACTTCGAACTTGAATCCGCCAGAAGCTTACCATCGTTAATTAACCGGAGCGGAACCTTCCGCGCTGGAAAATATTCAGATTAACTGTCCGTATTGATACGGAGAGTGGGCTACGCGCAATTCGTGGCGCCACAAGGGAGAATATAATGATAAAAATTGTTACTATCGGCGGCGGCAGCAGCTATACCCCTGAACTCCTCGAAGGATTCCTGAAGCGTTATCACGAGCTGCCGGTTACGGAACTGTGGCTGGTGGATGTGGCGGAAGGGCAGGAGAAGCTCGATATTATCCACGCTCTCTGCGAGCGGATGGTGGAAAAAGCCGGCGTCCCGCTGAAAGTCTATAAAACGCTGGATCGCCGCTCGGCGCTGGAAGGCGCGGACTTCGTCACCACTCAGCTGCGCGTTGGTCAGCTGAAGGCGCGTGAAAAAGACGAGCGTATCCCCCTTAGCCACGGCTATCTTGGCCAGGAAACTAACGGCGCCGGCGGCCTGTTCAAAGGTTTGCGCACCATTCCGGTGATTTTTGATATCGTCAAAGATGTGCAGGATATCTGCCCGGACGCATGGGTAATTAACTTTACCAACCCGGCGGGAATGGTGACCGAGGCCGTATATCGCCATACGAACTTTCGGCGCTTTATCGGCGTGTGCAATATTCCGATCGGCATGAAAATGTTTATTACCGACGTGCTGCAGCTGAGCCCGGGCGATGAGCTGAATATCGACCTGTTTGGCCTCAACCACCTCGTGTTTGTGCGCGACGTGCTGGTGAACGGCGTATCTCACTTCAACGAGCTGCTGGACGGCGTCGCGTCCGGGAGCCTGAGCGCCAACTCGGTGAAAAACATCTTCGATTTGCCGTTCAGCGAAGGGCTGATTAGCTCCCTGCGCTTAATTCCGTGCTCCTATCTGCTCTACTACTTCAAGCCGAAAGAGATGCTGGCGATTGAAATGGGCGAGTACTATAAGGGCGGTGCCCGCGCTCAGGTGGTGCAGAAGGTGGAAAAACAGCTGTTCGAGCTGTATAAAAATCCGGATCTAAACGTTAAGCCGAAGGAGCTGGAGCTGCGCGGCGGGGCATACTACTCCGACGCGGCATGCGAAGTGATCAACGCTATCTACAACGACAAGCAGACCGAGCACTACGTGAATATTCCGCACTATGGCCACATCGATAATATCCCGGCCGACTGGGCGGTGGAAATGACCTGTACGCTCGGCTGCGACGGGGCGAAGCCGACGCCGCGCATCACCCGTTTCGATGAGAAAGTCCAGGGGCTGATTTACACCATCAAGGGCTTTGAAGTGGCGGCGAGCAAGGCGGCGATAAGCGGCGAGCTGAACGATGTGCTGCTGGCGCTCAATCTGAGCCCGTTGATTCACTCCGACCGCGATGCCGAAATGCTGGCGCGTGAAATGATCCTCGCCCACGAAAAATGGCTGCCTAACTTTGCGGCGACGATTGAGAAACTGAAAAAGTAACGGGAGCGGCTGATGGAACGCGTGTTAATCGTTAATGCCGACGATTTTGGCCTCAGCAAGGGGCAGAACTACGGCATTATTGAAGCCTGCAAAAACGGGCTGGTGACCTCGACCACCGCGCTGGTTAACGGCGCGGCAATCGGCCACGCGGCCCAGCTCAGCCGCTGCGTGCCGGAGCTGGGCGTCGGGATGCACTTCGTCCTGACGCTGGGCGAGCCGCTCTCCGCGATGCCGGGCCTCACCCGCGAAGGGCTTCTGGGGAAGTGGATCTGGCAGATGGCGGAAGAGGGAAGCCTGCCGCTGGATGAGATCGCGCACGAGCTGGAGTGCCAGTATCAGCAGTTTATCGAGCTGTTTGGCTATGAACCGACGCATATCGACAGCCATCACCATGTGCATATGATTGCGCAGATTTATCCCATCGTGGCGGCATTTGCCCGCGAGAAGGGCTTGGCGCTGCGTATTGACCGTCAGCAGGCGCAGCGCGACGGTCTGGCGCAGGATGCAGCGCGCAGCAGCGATGGCTTTGCCAGCGAGTTTTATGGCGACGCGATTTCTGAAGCGTTGTTCCTGCAGACTCTGGATGATTCAATCCAGCGGGAAGAGGCCTCCCTGGAAGTGATGTGCCACCCGGCGTTTATTGACCACACCATCATGAGCAGCGCCTACTGCTACCCGCGGCTGGCTGAGCTTGAGGTGCTAACCTCAGAATCATTAAAAATCTCAGTCGGTCAGCGAGGGTATCGACTTAGCAGCTATCGATATATGCGTAGGGAATAATTCATGTGAACATCTTATTTAAGGAAGGAGCAATTGATTCGATAACAACTATTATATCGCACTTCATCGTATGATACATAAGCAAAAAGAAACTCAAAAAAGGTGAAAAATGTAAGGATAAAGGTGTTCATTGTCATCATGAAGATGAACCATGAATGATTAAATAGCACCTTCCTTAACCCTTAAATTATTTAATAACCACAACATGCGTTATTCCATAATTTTTCTCGCTTAAATATAAACAAATGTCGTGATTTTCTTGAATGAAATTTCAAAACATCGCGAATTCAGATAATAAGTGCAACGCTCGGTCATGATTGTGGAGAGTGTAGGAGGAAGGGTTAACTACCGATAAGTTATCCCGTTCTTCCTACCACAGATGAGCGAGTAACATGAAGTACCGGCAGTTAACCGAAGCCATACGATACCAGATTGCCCTGTTGTTTGGTGATGATATTAGCCTCACGGAGCTCAGCAAGCGTGTTGGCGTCAGTA
>NZ_CBFFRL010000211.1:0-7408 GCF_965644215.1 Phytobacter sp. V69 | reverse complement strand
TACAGCTCAGCTAAGGTAAGGCTAATACAGCTAAGGACTCCACTGAACCCCACCGATTAAATCGCACCTTCCTTAGCAGGTGCAGGTTTTTTTCAGTGGCAGGAGGTTGATAAAACACAGTTTTTAAAACTCTATATAAACGGAGTAAAAGCGTTAACAGAACTCACGGGTGCGGGAACAAAGGTTTTTGAAATTCTATACAGAACAGTACAGGATTTTAAGGACACAGACAGGGTTTTTCTTGCGTATGAGCTTATAGATCAAGAAATAGTAAAGATCTCGGAGTCAACATACTATCGAGGCATGAAAGAACTTGCTAACAAAGGTTTTATTGCTGAAACGACAGTACAGAATTCATATTTCATTAATCCTGATTATATTTTTAATGGTGACCGTTTGTCCTTTGTTAAATCTTATATTTTAACCGAGTCAAAACCTAAAGATAAAAAGGCGAAAAACAAAGGTATAGACGGATTAAAATAGCAGGATTAATGTTACTCCCCTCTATGCAATAAAAACGGCTTAAAATCACTTGTAACCTGTTTTAACATTGTTAACAGACATAGTAGTAACACGCATTGATTAATACGAGGTAAAATAAAAATGTTGGTAAACTGGGAAATCTTCCTGAATGCCATAAATGAAAATGGGGTGAGAGTCGGTAAGTCCTTCAATCCCATTCAACGATATAGATTTTTCTGGCGGCTCTGGCGTTTATAGCTGGGTCTACTTGCCTGACGTTAATGATTTCCCAACCGAACCAACCCTCTTCGAAGCTTGATGCACAAGCCGCAGGAATATCGTCAGGAGTGAATGGACGAACAGAAGAAATGTTAACAACAGCGACTGCCATACCTGACTCTTCATCACCGTCCTTCGTTAAATAATTGAGATTCTCAACAATGAGGAGATCTTCTTCTGGTTAAAGGTCTGGTAGCCACCTGCGTACTTCAATCGTTTTCTTGCCAGAGGCGATAAGCTGACCAGAAGGTGCAACCACTGACAACGCTTTCATGCTTCCTTTATTCATATCCCTGCCGCCAACGAGAGATTCCAGACATGACACCAGTCTACCTTGGCAAGTTATGCCTGAAAACTGTTAAGAATCATTCAAACAATGATCTGTAAAAACGATCGATAAATCGAATATGATAGTCATTAACTATCGAAATGACCGAATCGATCGGCTTTGCAATTGATTTAATCGATCGATTTTATAGTTACGATAGTCATAAACTATCGTAACTTCATTTTTGATCGTTACAAACGATATGACACCTTGTCCATAGTAGATCAATTATATCAATTGCTTACGTTATCATTTAAAGGTGGGAAACATGTCGGAGTGTCCATTTTGCAAGGCCGCAGTGCATGAAGATGCTTCTGTTTGTCGTGGTTGTGGTGCAGAAAGAGTAAAAGGCTACGTCAGCCAGCAGACTATGAAGGGGCTGGTAGTTGCTGGAACCATAGTTGGCATTCCTGCGGGATTTATCATGGCCTACCTGACCAAATCCACGCCGGTAATGGTGATTACTTTGCTCGCTTTCATGCTTGGCCCTTTGCTGATTCTGAAATTTAAAACCAAAGATAAAGTCAGTTGGGTTCGTCCGACCGCACGTTAATGGCTTTGCCAACATCAGGGAAAAACACCTCAACTCACTGTTCTGATTGAAGATCTCAGGCAGTGAGTTTTTTATAACAAATAAGGCTTACCAAAATGAAAAAAACAATCGCAGCGTTTTCCATTTCCGCTATTCTGGCGTTAACAGGATGCCAACAGTTAAACGATGCAACAGGAAAGATAGGGCAATCGATCAACTCGTCCTTATCTTCTCTGGGCAATGTTTTAAACACTTCCGACAGTAAAGGTAATACAACAGCAGCAGATAATCTTCCTGTTAACACCGTCAATGGCTTGGGCGCAATCTGTCGTGATTATGAAGCTAATGCGATGGCAGGCAAAAAGAACTGGGTTGGTAAGAAGGTCAGCATAAGCAATGCTACTGTTCTGGAAGCGCAGGAAGCTTACGACACCATGAAGTACCTTGGTGCGCAGCGAGACCATAAAACCTACGCCATCATTTTCCAGACGTCTGATACGAAATATTGCGGTGGGGCTGTGCTGTTGTCTTACTATGCAGGGCAGGATGAGGATATTTTAAAATTCAAGAAAGGGCAAAAGATTAATATTACTGGTGTGATATATGACATTGGCGACAGAACGTTTAACACCGACAATAACGGCAATATGGCAGAGAAGGTGATAAAGTTGCGTGATGGTATCGTAAACTGATTATTGATTTATAAGTGATTTATTTTAGTTTTGAACTTATCTGACAATTCCAAAATCAGAATTGTCAGATTGGTACGTAACTTTTAATGTAACTTTTTTGATTTGTTTTTAAATTTGTTAATGTCTACCACATTAATATCATCCGGTATTGGTTTGTTTTTAAGGATATTTTCCAAAATATTCATGTCTGTATCAGGAATGTTATCAGTAGAGTCAAAACTTAATCTGGTAGCTGATATAACCCGCTCGATGAGTCTCATTGCTTTTACAAAAGACAGCTTATTATACTGAACCAGCCAGAGTAATAACATTTTTTCCTGAGCTTTAAGATCGTATTTTTCACCTTTAATGCAACGCCATTCGTCATTGAGTCTTAAATCAAAATGAAGTGCCATTTCTTCATCTTCGGGAAACGCACCGACTTGATCATATGTATACTGAAATTGATAACTTACCTGAGATATATGTGCCATGACGCTGCGATCCGTTTGTTGGTAAAAACGAATTTCTTTGTGTTGTTTGAAATACCTGTCTATGGATTTTTCCATAGCAGCAGTAGTGAACAGTGAATAATCAGCGCCCAGCCATTCCATACCGTTGACCAGTCGGGTATTAAGACGTTCTACAAACCCCTGAACATCTCCTTTACGAACCTGATGAATAACATGCACCCAACGGCTTTCATATTCCATCGCAATCAGACAGGTGGAACGACCTATCTTGACCGCATGAACCACCCACTGAATGATTTCCTTATTCTTTATGTCAGACTGACGTTCCATGATGGTCTGCTGTACAGATGAAGCAGGCTCAAAGAACCCTTCATCAACATTCTTTTTGTATTTACCGTAAAGGTGTGTCGCCGCTGCTTGGGAGCAGTTGATAACGATCATATCGATAATCCCTCATCATTAGGGTTAGAGAAAAATTTATTTTTCATTATAAATCCCCATAATTGAGGAAAATCAGTCCATGTACAACATGCTTCTTCTCGGCAGCGTCGATGTGTTTACGCAGCTTGTCAGCCTCTTTCCATAAAACGACTTCTAACGATTCGGTTTTGATTTCCTGGGGTTTTCTAGCCATTACGGTCATTTTCCAGATACGGACGATTGACCTATTTTGCCTTAAAGTTCCTGTTGTTACGAGCTTATCAATGGCTTTTAATCCCTGAATTTTGACTGCTTGAATAAACATCATCCATCTTTGCGCTTAACCGAACCAAAGCGAAATTTAGGGAAGGTGAAACCTTTTGATTTTGTGGCAACTTTCTTTTCCTTTGGTAAAGGTGGAAAGGCAACGGATGGGCTTGTTTTGTCTGGTTCTTGTTTTTTCTCAGGCTTGTGGTTGTAGTTCGCGTCCGGGGGTACGGAAACGTCTGCTGATTTATGGGTAGTCCCCATCGACTCCCACTGCCTGCGGGTGATCTTCAACTTCGTCACAGGGTCAACTATGATCTCATCGAGCGAAGTATCCGTTGGGATATTTGTGTCTTGCAGGGGATCGGCTACGGTAGTGATAGCGGGTTCTGGTACGGCTTTCTGAACAGGGTGCTTAACCAACACACTCATAAAACTTTTAATAAAATCATACAGCTTGTGTAGATCGATCTTATGCTTACGCCTTAATAACGTTGGTTTTTCTGTTTTTGGTGCAACTCCATAGTAAAGGGACATATCCTTTTGCTTCACTTCAACAGGCTTAAAGCGGCGTTTCTTCTCTGGTACAACAAGTACAGGTTGCAGTGGTGCTGGTTTTGCTTTCAGACGTTCAATACGGAATGTGTTGAGGTTGACGGTAATGAGATGACCCACATCACTGTTAAACAACTGCCTGAAATCATTAGCGGCCTGTTTTGTCTGCGCTGCCTGCGCTTGCTCTGCTGCACGTAAGGTTTTGGCTCTTTTGGTATGCCATGATTTACGATCTATTCTGGTAAGCGCAGGGCGATCAAGTTCAATGGCCTTAGCCAGTTGTTCGTTTGCGATTTCCTCTCTTCCCGCTTCCTGTGCTGCCTTCGCAAGAGCAATCGCTTCTTCACGCTGTGCAGCGAGGGAACGGTGATCTATACGCTTTGTAGAACCAGTACGTTCAAGCGCACGGTTAGACATTCTGGACCATGATGCACGCCACTCGTCCATTAAATCATGCTCGTTCCAGCTTCTGTTTTTGTTGCCGAAACCTTGTGGTGTTATCTCGCGTAGCGTCAGCATAACGTGAGCATGGGGATTATGACCGTCAAGGTCATGGAATGAGATATCGGCAATCATGCCTTTACTGACAAAATTGCGTTTACAGTAGTTTTTCACTAACGCGATTTTGGCATCGTTATCCAGTTCAACAGGAATAGCAATATCAAAATAACGTGAGAGTTGAGCATCTTTTCTTTTTTCGATTTGCTCTATTTCGTTCCACAACACAGCAGAATTTTCCACAATATTTAAAGGTGTGTATTCTGGCGCAAGAATGCAGTGGTGGAACAGATCGGAACGATATGAATAATCGTACACGTCTCCTGTTCTGTTATCTTCTATTCTTGCTCTTGCGTTATATGCAGCAAGATAACAGGACGATTTGCCTGCGGATCTTTTTAGCATACTAAACGATAAATGAAATATTGCCATACTACAAAAATACTCCTGTTGGTTTTAATTGCTTTTAAAGGTGTTGACCTTTGCTGCTTTTAGTTTTTCGCAAGAAAAACTTATGTGTTGACTTTAAGGCCCCCGCCAGGCCCACACGTTGCGAAGCAATGTATAAGTGGGCATCGTATTTATTTTTTATTCAGCTTGCGCCGAATCAAAATAAAACAATGGTAAGGATTTACTCTGGTGTAAGCGCCGAATGAAGAGGCGCGTAAGCTTTGGAGTAAAGGGATATAAATCAATGTGGGATGTTTTTTTGCTTATGTTAATAATATAACCCGGAATTTAAATCTTGTAAAATTTGCAAAACAAAAAATATATGTTATACCCAAGTAACTTCAATATGCAGGATGGTAGTGCTTAAACAACCTATCCCTACGATTGACTTGGGTTCACTGGCTCCTGCAACTCGAAGTATTCTGGGTATAATTCATTTTTAGCGTCGAATTAAGAGACGCTTTAATATTAAATTAATCACAGGGAAAGGGAATGAGTAAAATAATAGACATAAAGAACAGTCAAAATGGAATGTATGATATCGAATCGAAATGGTTTTTTATTAACTGCAATGGAAATGACGCAGAAATTAACATCCAGTTGAAAGATATTAAAGTTGATAGCGAATTCAGAACCATCAGAGAAAAACATCAGTTAGGATCTTACGCAGAAAGTGAAAACACATCAACCAGAACCCTTGCCGGAAGGTACGGTAACGCCATATCTTCGCTTAAAAGAAGCATTATGCAGGAGTTAGTGATCGTCGTAACAGGGTTGTTTCTGCATTATTTCGAGATAGATTCAACCTATACGACAGCAAAATCAGTGATTAAGGGATTATTTGGCTTTTCAGTTAAGCGGGAAGTGATTTTATCCTCATTTTCAACAAAAGGAAGACTGGCGAATAATAAAAGCCAATGGTTTTATATGGAACAGGAAGAAAAACAGATCCTGTTTACAGTATTCATGGCTGTTCTTGATGCAGGAAGAGTTTATGAAAGTGTTAAAAATCGCCTTGATATACTGGTATCGGCAACGAAATAACAAAGAGATATATCTCTTTGCTTATATGAACCATTTAATTTAAAACATAACAGGAGAAAAATATGAAGCAAAAAGATTTAAGTCAGTTGCTGGCATCAGCACAACAGGAACTGAACAGATTAATAACGGCTCAAAAAGTATTAACGAGAAAAGAAAAAACACACCGTAAAATTGTCTTAGGTGGTGAGGTTGCAAAGTACCTGGGGCTGGATATTGAACAGGATATTTTGGTTGGATTTCTTATGACTTTCGCCACGGCAACGAAAACAGATTTAGAACGCTTCATAAGTAACGGGGCCAGAGCCAGACAAAATGAAAATCTTCGAAAAGAACAGAAAAATAAAAATTCAGTCAAAAAGTCTGAGCCGGAAAAAAATGATCACCCACTGCATGCTACCGAAGATCTCTCAGAAATCGAGTTGTCAGAAAAAAGTGCTCATGTCGAAAGTAAAACGACCGTGAAGGTTAATAATTTTAACTTGATGTTGGAGCGCAGACTTGGTAAGAAAAAGGAATGACATTAATAATCTGCACATAAGTAATAACACCAGTGATAATGAGGTGATTTCGTCAGCAATAGAAAGTGTATCATTCTTTCTGTATACCATACTCGCCGATTGTTTTCCCGAAATGGCGACAGCAGAATGTGAACGTATTTTTCATGAAGAGTTAAAAACAGATATTATTGCTTTTGTGATGGATTACAGACAGAGTCTGAACAGCAGAAATGCATTGAGCATAGATCAAACGATTGTTATCCGGGCTTATACAGAACAACGCTTTTTTGAAAAGTTATCGAAAGCACTGGAAAGATGTAAGGCAGATAATGTGGTTAACGGAATTAAGAAAAAAATAGAAAAGACAGATCATAAATAGTAGATCTGTCTTTAATCAGGTTTACTAAGTGTTATCTTTTGTTATGCCAGAAACACCATTGCTTTTTACTGATGCAATACCTGTTTCACGGGATTGAGTACTGGCATACATCTGACTTGTGCCAATAACCTGATGATTAGCAGCTTTGAGATTAAAAAAGGATTTGCCATTTGCGGACACTTTTTTCTCATAGCGTTCATCGAGAGGGCTGTTTGCCTGAACTGATGCAATGCCGTTTTCTGCTGCACCTTTCGTTGTGTAAAGTTCACTGGTAAGAATGGTCTCCCCATTACCGGCTTTGAGAACAAACCTGAACTGCCCATCACTGCTTTTGTTTAACTCGAACCATCCTGACATGATAACTCCTTGTTTATATGATAAATAAACATGTTCTATGTATGTGCACATTTCACTTAAAGTATGAACACAAATCCATATATTTCAAACCTTTGTTTGAAATAAAAAACAAACAGAATTAGGCGGATTCAACTCCGAAGTGCAACGCTAAGCCGCCAATCTTAGCTCTGCAAACACCACAGACGGTTGCCTGAAT
>NZ_CBFFRL010000210.1:0-7433 GCF_965644215.1 Phytobacter sp. V69 | reverse complement strand
GCGGGCATCGTGAAAAGTCTATGTCAAAGAAAGGGTTATGTTCTCATAATTGACGATTAAATCGCACCTTCCTTAAGAAACTGTTCGGCAAATATGGCTATGCCATGCCGCAGGTAAACACCGCGCCGGAAATTGACGACCAGCAGAAAAAAGTGACGCTGCATATTAACGTCAATGCCGGACGCCGCTATTCCGTTCGCCGGATCCGTTTTGAAGGCAATGACACCTCCCGCGACGCCGTATTGCGCCGTGAAATGCGCCAGATGGAAGGATCGTGGCTCAATGGTGACAAAGTGCAGCAGGGGAAAGAGCGTCTCGATCGTACGGGCTTTTTTGAATCGGTAGAGAGTAGCACGGTGCCGGTATCCGGTACCGCCGATCAGGTGGACGTGGTGTACAAGGTGAAAGAGCGCAATACCGGATCCTTTAATTTCGGTATTGGTTACGGCACCGACAGCGGCATCAGTTATCAGCTCGGCGTCACTCAGGATAACTGGCTGGGTACGGGGAATAGCGTCAGCTTTAACGGCACGCGCAGCAGCTACCAGTCCTATATCGAACTGGGTCTTAACGACCCCTACTTTACCGTCGATGGCGTGAGTCTTGGCGGCAAAATTTTCTACAACAGCTATGACGCTTCCGACGCTGATACCGGCAGCTATAACCAACAAAGTTATGGTCTGGGCAGCAACATGGGCTTCCCGATCAGTGAAAACAACACCCTCAATCTGGGACTGGATTACGTCCATAACCGCTTAACCAATATGGAGCCGGAGCTGACCACCTGGCGCTATCTCAATTCACGCGACATCTACCCGGACGTGGTCACCAAAGACGGCAACAGCGGCGCGACATATACCGCCAATGATTTTTTCAGCAGCTTAGGCTGGAGCTATAACGACCTCGACCGTGGCTATTTCCCCCGCTCGGGTAATAAGAGCAGCTTAACCGGCAAAGTCACCATCCCCGGTTCCGATAATAGCTACTACAAGCTGACGTTCGACAGTACGCAATATCTGCCGCTGACCGAAAGCGGAAACTGGGTGTGGATGGAGCATGTCCGCGCCGGTTACGCGGGCGGTCTGGATGGCAAACTCGTGCCGTTCTACGACAACTTCTATGCCGGGGGCTCGTCGTCCGTACGTGGTTTCTCGTCAAACACCATTGGCCCGAAATCCGCCTATTACCGCTGTAATGGTACGGAAAGCAGCTACAGCACCTGCCCGCTGAAAACCTCATCCGATGCGGTGGGCGGTAATGCGATGGTAGTGCTGAACAGCGAATTTATCGTGCCGACACCGTTCATCAATGACAAGTACGCCGACAGCCTGCGCACCTCGCTGTTTGTCGATGCCGGGACCGTCTGGAGCACCTCCTGGCACAATACCGCGCAAACCCTGGCCGCCGGGATCCCGGATTACAGCGACCCTTACAATATTCGCGTCTCCGCCGGGATTGCCGTGCAGTGGATGTCCCCTCTGGGGCCGCTGGTCTTCTCGTGGGCCGAACCCTTTAAGAAATACGACGGCGATAAAGCCGAACAGTTCCAGTTCAACATCGGCAAGACCTGGTAGCGCTATTCCGGCGCTTACCAGCGGATCGTCGCGCCTTCTCTGCCCCGGCGCGGCGATGCCTTTTCGGGACAGGTTTAATCCATTGAGGGGGCCATTGTGTTCAACCAACACCACGTTTTATCAGGGAGTCCGCCATGAAGAAGAAAACGTCGCCCCCCGTGAGCAAGGTCGATTTCTTCGACTTCAAATATGAGCTGGAGCGGGCGGTTCTGGCCTCGACGCAGGAAAATGCCCAACAGTGCCTGACGCGAGCAAAATTTCTCTGTTATCTGCTGTGCCGCAACCTGGGCCATGAGCATGTTGAAATGTTTAATGAGACATTCAGCAGCGCCGAAATGGCGGCGAGTTCAACCGCCAATAAAAAGGAAAAGACGCGCAAATTCAGGAACAACTTCTCGCGGCTGAAACATTCGCTTTATAACGAATAAAACGCGTCCCCTGCTCGTCAATAACCGCGTATTTTTCAACGCGGCACCTTCTTACGTCCTGGATTTATTGCTTATCGAAGCGCAGCACGAGGGCGAGAAGCGAGTCGGACGTATCCCTCTTCATACTGTGCAAGGCTTACCGTGCTGTCGATGATCGGCTTGAGTTTGCCGTCACTCGCCAGTAGCACCAGCGCTTTCGCTACCTGAATGACCGCCGACCCCACCGCCCCCGCCGCACCGGAAACGACGATAGTTTGGTTATCGCCTATCTGTACTGCCGATGTCAGCGCCCGATATGCGGTCAGGTAGTTCACGCTCAGCGTTGCCCCTTCCTCCCAGCTCAAGGAATCAGGCAGCGCAAACAGGCGGGCATCGTCCACCAGTACATATTCCTGAAACAGGCTGTCTTCGGTGATCCCCAGCTTATTACCACCGTAAATGCCCACGCGGGTACCTTTGGCTAAGCGATCGCTGTGCTCCACGCATCCTGCACCTTCATTACCCAACACGATTGGGGCATGCAAGCCGGGAATATCGCCCTGACGGATATACTTCGACAATTGGTTAATGGTCGCGGCCTGTATACGGATAAGGCTATATCCGGGCTTGAACAGAGGTTGAGAACGCACCTCCGCACGCGTTTCAGGCGGTTGTCCAAATGCCGTCGTCACCATCGCTTTCATTACAGTCTCTCTTTTTGGGCAATAGAAGGCCGCTTCCGGCCTTGTCGCCAGAAGAGGCATCAATCATCAGGAGCTAACGCGGTTCGCCGATAAGCGGCAGTTGTTTCAGCATCTGTTGCAGGTTGATGGCGTCCCAGGGCAGATGTTCGGCGATGCTAATACCCACCACGTCGGCAACCTGCGCGACAACGTTAAGCAGGGCGATCACCTGCGCCATCGACAGCGTGCCGCGCGCCACGCCGTCAAGTGACGGGTCGACGCCCGCCGGGTTTTGCATTAGCTGCGCGCGAAAGAGCGCCGGGTCCACCAGGCAATCGCCACCCAACACCACAATGCGCTCCGGCGCATGCTTGTCAATCAGTTGACGCGCAGCGCGCTGTTGGGCCACCAGCGTACTTTTCGCCACCACGCCCTCTTCCACGCTGAGTGGTGTGCCGTCGAATGGCATTACCGGTACCTCTTCCTGCGGGCCGTTATGTTCCGGGGCCAGCCACGCCAACAGCTTTGCGTCAAAGTAATAGGGTGGATTATTGCCGCCCTGCCAGCGTTCGAAAGGGAATACCCGGATATCACCCTGGCGCTGGGTATCAGCTATTGCACCATCAACATTCTGGGCGAAGGGGTCGACTGTGCGATCCGCGCAGGCGCGCTCCAGGATATGGCGATGATCGGCAGAAAAATTTGCGAGCTGGAGAGTGTGGTCTGCGCCTCGCCGGGCTATCTCCAGCGCATGGGCACACTGACCACGCCGGAAGAGGTGGCGCAGTCGCATGTGCATGCGGGGTATTTCTTTGCCGCCACGGGCAAACCGGACCCGCTGGTGTTTGAAAAAGCAGGCGAGCGCATTGAGATAGATAACTGCAAATACTGCACCAATGAGGGCAATGGGCTGACAAGTATGATGCTGGCGGGGCTGGGTCTCGGCCAGCATATGCGCCCGATTGTGCAGCCCTGGCTCGACACGGGCGAACTGGTGCAAGTCCTGCCTGAATGGTCCAGACCACCGATCCCCTTCCATGCGGTTTATCCGCCAAACCGCCACCAAAGCGCGCGCCTGCGGGTCTTTGTTGACTGGCTGATAACGCGGTTTAGCCCGCTGGCGGAAAAATCCGCGCGCTAAGAAAATCAATCAGCACGCGCAGCTTTGGCGAAGGGTGTTTACTGGCAGGCCACAGCAGATGTACCACCCCGGTGTGGCTGGCGTACCCGGATAAGATCTCTTGCAGCACGCCCTGCTCCAGCGCCTCGCGAATGGCAAAGTCAGGCAGCCAGGCAATCCCCAGACCACGCAGGGCAAAGCAGACGCGGGTTTCAATGTTATTGCACACCATGCTGGCTGGCAGCGCGAGTTCGTTTTCCGCCTCGTTGCCACGCATCACCCAGCGCTCCAGTTTACCGCTGGAGGGAAAGCGGTATTGCAGGCAGGCATGCTGCGTAAGCTCCGACGGGGTTTGCGGCTCACCGCAGCGGGCCAGGTAGTCCGGCGATGCCACCACTACGGTCCGAAAGTGACCCAGTTTACGTGCCGAGAGGCGCGAGTCCGCAGGCGGGCCGATACGCAGCACGGCGTCATAGCCTTCGGCAATCACATCCACCATGCGGTCGGTGAATTCCAGATCCAGTTGGATCTGCGGATACTGGCGCATAAAATCGCCCAGCACGGGTAACACCAGGGACCCCACCAGCGGCAGGCTGAGCCGCAACCGCCCCATCGGACGCTCCGCCGCCTGGGTGAGCTCCTGCTGGGCGGCCTCGATTTCCGCCAGGATGCGGCGGCTGCGCTCCAGCAGTAAATGCCCTTCCGCTGTCAGCGTAATGCTACGCGTGCTGCGGTGAAACAGCCGCACGCCGAGCTTATCTTCCAGCCGGGCAATGCTCTTACCCACCGCCGAGGCCGATACGCCAAGGTTGCGCCCGGCAGCCACAAAGCTGCGCATTTCCGCCACCTGCACAAACACCACAAATCCGTTGAGACTTTCCATACGCCCTCGCCATTACGGACATTTATCTCCGCAGTGTCATGAAATATACCCCTCTTTTTCCGCAATCGCGAAGCTTCTACTGTGGACGTGTCGAAAACTGAGGAGAGTACAGATGCAAGATTTCATTCAACGCGTTGTCCGTCAGGCGCTGTACACGCACCGCCTGGTGGGCGTGGAAGTGATGATCGCCCACCGTGGACAGACGGTTTATCACCAGGCGGCGGGCTATGCCGACCGGGAAACCCAGCGTCCGATGACGCTCGATACCCGCTTTCGTCTTGCGTCAGTGAGCAAGCCCATCGTCACCACCGCCGCAATGGTGCTGGTGCAGCAGGGAAAATTACAGCTCGATGAGGCCATCACCCGCTATCTGCCGGACTTCACCCCGCCGCTGCCGAATGGCGAACCGACCACCATCACGCTGCGCCAGTTGATGAGCCACAGCGCCGGGCTGGGCTACCGCTTCCTTGAAGAGCAGGCGGATGGTCCTTACGCCCGCGCCGGGGTATCTGACGGGATGGACGCTTCCGACGTGACACTGACAGAAAACGTGCGCCGTATCGCCACGGTTCCCCTGCTCTATGCACCGGGCAGCGCCTGGTGCTATTCGCTGGCCATCGACGTGCTGGGTGCGGTGATTGAACAGGTGCAGGGACAACCGCTGGATATTGCGGTAAAAACACTGGTTACCGGACCGCTGGCGATGTACCACACCGGGTTTGCGCTATCCCCGGACCAGGAGGTGGCGACCGCCTATGTGAACGATCGGCCGGAGCCGCATCCCCTGCAAGAGGGCGAATTCGCCGCTCCCTTTGAGAACACCGTCGGCATCTGTTACAGCCCGGCGCGTGTCTACAATCGCGCGGCGTATCCATCGGGCGGCGCGGGAATGGTCGGCACCGTGAGCGATGTGATGAGCCTGCTGGAAACCTTGCGCAGCGGCGGCGGCCAACTTCTGGCCCCCGAATGGGTGGCAGAAATGGGCCGTGACCAGGTGGCTGCCCATCAGTTGCCGGACGCCCCCGGCGTGGGCTTCGGGCTGGGCTTTTCCGTTTTACGCGATCCGCAGCAGGCCGCCTCGCCGGAATCTGTCGGCACCTGGCGCTGGGGTGGTGCATACGGTCATGCGTGGTTTGTTGACCACGAGCGGGAACTCAGCGTGGTCGCCTTTAGCAATACGCTGTACGAAGGCATGTCGGGACAGTTTGTCAATGATCTGCGCGATGCGGTCTACCACGGCCTGCAGGTGACAGTATGACACGCGCGGACCGTCTGCCCATTTTGCCGTTGCTGGCGCTGGGGATGGCGGCGTTTGTCACGATCGTCACCGAAGCGCTACCCGCCGGGTTGCTGACGCTGATGGCGCACGATCTCGATATTACGCCAGCAGCGGCCGGGCAAAGCGTGACGGTCTATGCCGTCGGCTCGTTTATCGCCGCCATTCCGCTGATGTCGTTGTTGCAGGGGTGGCGACGGCGCCGCCTGCTGTTGCTGACGCTCGCCGGGTTTACGCTGGCAAATACCGTCACCGCTTTTGCCAGCGATTACTGGCTGTTGCTTGCCGCGCGCGCGATTGCCGGTATCGCCGCAGGGATTTTGTGGGCGCTGCTGGCGGGGTTCGCCGCCTCGATGGCCCCCGTTCACAAAAGGGGCAAAGCGATTGCCATCGCCATGGCAGGCACGCCGCTGGCGCTCTCTATTGGCGTACCCATCGGTACTTTTATTGGCAACCTGATTGGCTGGCGGCTCTGCTTTGCGATGCTGAGCGTGCTGTCGCTGCTGCTGATTATCGTCCTGCGCCTGAGCGCCCCGGATCCTGCGCCACAACCGACCGCACAGCGCTTATCGCTGCGCCGGGTGGCGCAACTGCCCGGCGTGGGCGGGGTGCTGTTGCTGGTACTCAGTTTTGTGCTGGCGCATAACCTGCTTTATACCTACATTTCCCCGTTCCTCGCCCCCGCAGGATTAACGGCGCGAACGGATGCGGTCTTGCTGCTGTTTGGCCTGTGTTCGCTGGCGAGTATCGCGGTAACGGGGATGCTGATTGACCGCCATCTGCACGGCCTTACCGTGCTGAGCGTCGGCCTGTTTATGCTGTCGGCCCTGTTGTTGCAACTCAATGCCGCCAGTGCACCCACAGTGTGGATCGCGGTAACGCTCTGGGGGCTGGCGTTTGGCGGGGCCGCCACCCTGTTTCAGACCGCGATGGTGATCCGCGCCAAAGAGGCAACGGATGTGGCGCAGTCGATGCTGGTAACGGTGTGGAACCTGGCGATTGCCGGCGGCAGCGTGCTGGGCGGCATGGTGTTACAGCAGGTGGGAACGCACGGTTTCACCCCACTGCTGCTGTTGTTGCTGGCAGTAGCCATGTGGGTGGCCTGGTCGGCAAAACGACGCGCTGACGTGTTGTTGCAGCACAGACATCCCTGAACGCTCCCGATGCCCCGGCGAACCGGGACATCTCATGCGGTCATCCCTGCCAGCGGGACTGGCGAATCACGCTGCAAAAATTGCCGGGGATAAACGCGGCGTCTTTATCGTGGATCACATCGGCTTTGACGTTGCCAAACGTGGTCTGCGGTTTATGTTTAATCCCCAGGTAAAAGGCCTCGATAATATCTTCTTTAAAAGCAGGCGTGCGCGGGTGCTCCTGCACCACCGCCTAGCGGGTTGCATCGCTGACGTTCTCATAAGGAAGGTGCGATTTAATCGGTGGGGTTCAGTGGAGTCCTTAGCTGTATTAGCCTTACCTTAGCTGAGCTGTAT
>NZ_CBFFRL010000209.1:0-7473 GCF_965644215.1 Phytobacter sp. V69 | reverse complement strand
CGCTACGCAAAAAATACGGCCTCATTTCTCGCTGCCGTCCAGATCAGATGCATCGCTCTCTGGGCTAAAATCTTGTGGCGACACTATCTAGAACTACACAGACTCGCTATAAATACTAATAAGTATCTCAGCATATTTCCCCCTCATATGAACAAATCAGGGGAATAGTAAAAGAGAAAAGTATAGTCAGAAAATAAATAACAGAAAACTCTCCATGACATCTGAGTTCGTTATGCCGATATAAAAAAAGATCCTGATGTTTAAAAGTCTATGTTATTCATAAGTTTTTTCTGCCGATAGTTTATAAAATCTTATTGTGTCAAATAAAAAAACACACATCTTTTTGGTAAAAAACGTGTACTTTTTTGCAAAAAATGTGCGTCTTGCGGGTGGCAGTGTTACGAGAAAATGTTTAATAAATCACACTGACATTGATCGTATCAGTATAAACACCAGGCATAACCGTGGGATTATTTCCGCCCCCCCGAATGCGACCATACAACGTGTAATAGTCTACACCGTTGGCAGAGGAAGCGCGTGGCAGCGGTGAATTATTGGCAATTTCCGTGCTAAAATTACTGTCGCTGGAAAGGCTGTAAGCCACTGCCTGAGTCGTATTGGTCGCGCTGCGCAGGTAACGGGCGATGCTCCCGGGCGTACCGATAACCGTAGCCGGTGCGGTGGTGTTGGTATTCCCCGTCACCACCACGCGGTAGCTGCCAGTTGTACACTGCACACCAATGGCATTACCTGCAGCGCCAGAACCGGAAAGTTGTGTTGTGAGCTGTGTAAACGTTGCAGAGCTTTCACCAAAATTGAGACTGCCTAAGTTAATACCATTCTGATTGGTTGAACCGTTGATCAGACAGCCATTAGACAGCGTTAAGCTTACGCCAATCGTGCCACTGCTGGTTGCAGCCCAACTATGGCCCAGCGATAACAAAGAGAGACAGCTCAGCAGAATAAGTTTTCTTTTCATCTCATTTAACCGTTCGGGAAATGCCGCAAGTTATTCATAACGCTATAAATAAATTTTAAAGAATCGCATTTCCATAGCGGACTGACATCAGGTCATTCTTTAAATACAGTAAAGATGAAACTGCAGAAATAAAAATAGCGAACTAAATCAACGCACATAATATGCTGACGCGAGATTTAACTTAAGTCACAATCAAATAAACCTGATTGAAAAACACTCAGCAAATAATATAACAAGTTAAGCAGGAAGAAAACGTTATTTACATGCACTGAAATATCGTTAAAAAATGGAGATGAATGAGAGGCAAATGTTAAAAGCTTAATCGGGGATGTGTTGATAAATAAAGAAACTCTCCTGCGCTCAGGCAGGAGAGTTTTGTATGCTTTACGCGACGTGAGTAGCAGCGATATCCAACAGCGCCATCTCTTCGCTGTTGAGCAGTTTTTCGATGTTCACCAGAATCAGCATACGCTCGCCGAGCGCACCGAGACCGGTCAGGTATTCGGTGGACAGGGTAACCGCGAACTCCGGCGCCGGACGGATTTGATCCGCTGCCAGCGACAGCACGTCAGACACGCCATCAACCACGATACCGACGACACGTTGACCAAAGTTCAGCACGATCACTACGGTGTTATCGTTGTACTCAACGTCAACCTGGCTAAACTTCACGCGCAGGTCAACGATAGGAACGATAACGCCACGTAAGTTAGTGACGCCTTTGATAAAGTCAGGAGTATTTGCGATACGGGTGACCTGATCGTAGCCACGAATCTCCTGCACTTTCAGAATATCGATACCGTATTCTTCATCGCCCAGGGTAAATACCAGGAATTCCTGACCCGATGGCTCGCCAGCCAGTTTTGTTACATTGCTCATACCGGTCATGTTTTTACCTTTTTAACTCAATCAGGCGGCAGTGTACGCCACACGTTGTTCACGGTTTAATCCCTGTAGTGCCGAAACATCGACAATCAGCGCAACGCTACCATCACCAAGGATGGTTGCCGCGGAAATACCCGGCACTTTGCGATAATTGCTTTCAAGGTTTTTCACTACTACCTGATGCTGACCAATCAACTGATCGACCAGCAACGCATAGCGACGACCCGCACTTTGCAGGATGACGACAATCCCCTGCGTGGCTTCGGTTTTCGCGCCATTAACATCAAATACTTTCCACAGTTCCACCAGCGGCAGGTATTCGCCACGCACTTCCAGTACGCGCTCGCCACCGGCCAACGGGTGCAAATCCTCTTCGCGCGGCTGTAGTGATTCCATCACAGCGTTCAGCGGCAGGATGAACACTTCATCGCTCACTTTCACGGACATGCCGTCAAGGATCGCCAGCGTCAAAGGCAGCAGAATGCGAATCGTGGTGCCCGCACCCTGGCGTGATTTAATCTCAACGTGGCCGCCCATCTCCTGAATGTTACGTTTCACCACGTCCATCCCCACGCCACGACCAGAAACATCGGTAACCTGCTCGGCGGTAGAGAAGCCCGGGGCGAAAATGAGCATGCCGACATCTTCATCGGACATGTTTTCATGCACGTTCATGCCCTGCGAAATGGCCTTAGCCAGAATACGCTCACGGTTCAGGCCCGCACCATCATCGATCACTTCGATACAAATATTGCCGCCCTGGTGTTCCGCAGACAACGTCAGGTTACCCACCGGGGATTTTCCTGCCTCTACGCGTTTCTCAGGGGTTTCGATACCGTGGTCAAGGCTGTTACGCACCAGGTGCGTTAACGGATCGATAATACGTTCGATCAGACTCTTATCCAGTTCCGTTGAACTACCAATCTGCGTCAGCTCAACCTGTTTATCCAGCTTGCTGGCAAGGTCACGGACCAGGCGCGGGAAGCGGCTGAATACGTATTCCATTGGCATCATACGGATGGACATGACCGATTCTTGCAGATCGCGCGCGTTACGCTGCAACTGGGTCATGCTGGTAATCAGGTCACCGTGGGTCACCGGATCCAGTTCATTCGACCGCTGGGCCAGCATCGACTGGGTGATTACCAACTCGCCAACGAGGTTAATCAACTGGTCAACTTTTTCGACCGCTACGCGGATGCTGGTTGACTCACTGGCACGTGCCTGTTTCTCACGTCCTGCCGGTTGCTCTTTAGCGACCGCTTTCAGCGCCGGGACAGGTGCAGCCTGCACGGCCGGAGCGGGTGCGGGTGCTTGCTCGACAGCGGCTTCTTCAACGGCGTCAACCGGTGCGCTTTGCGCAGGAGCGGCGGCGGCGGTTTCAAAAGCAATCTGGTCAGCTTCAATAACAAAGCAGAGCACCGCAATAATATCGTCCTGGCTGATGCCGCCATCCACCGTGGCGCTTAGGGTATCAGTCCCTTTGACAACATCGCTGAGCGTGCCGAGGTTGCCCAACTCTTCTTCGAGCAGGCCGACTTCGTTTTCTTTCAGACGCGACAGCACAATACGCAGCTTTCCGTCGTCTGCGGCACTCGCCGGAGCGGCGGCGCCGGCGTCTTGCGTGACGCTTTCAACAACGGATAGTTTGGCACCACTGGTCGCGGCCGGAACAACTTGCCCTTTGGCTTCCAGCGCTAATTGACGCAGCGCATTGCAGATATATTCAAAGCTGGCGGCATCCGGCTCCGTAGAGCTTTTAT
Organism: Phytobacter sp. V69; assembly: GCF_965644215.1. Lineage (NCBI taxonomy): Bacteria > Pseudomonadati > Pseudomonadota > Gammaproteobacteria > Enterobacterales > Enterobacteriaceae > Phytobacter > Phytobacter sp. V69. Next base: position 3,846 of record NZ_CBFFRL010000209.1, on the reverse strand, counting down.
AGGCGTCGAGCTGTTCCTGCATAATATCTTTGGTTTCCAAAAACAGGTTAATGATGTCGGTGTTGAGTTGCATTTCCCCTCGGCGGGCTTCATCAAGCAGGTTTTCCATCAGATGCGTGGTTTCCTGCAAAATGGTAAAGCCAAACGTGCCTGCACCGCCTTTAATAGAGTGGGCTGCACGAAAGATAGCATTGAGTTGTTCGGAGTCCGGCGCTTCTGGCACCAGGTCTAACAAATGCTGCTCCATGTCAGCCAACAGCTCGTCAGCTTCATCAAAGAACGTCTGATAAAAATCGCTAATATCCATGCTCACGCAATCACCTCGACTCGGGTTGTGGCGATGTTGTAACTGCCGCCGCAGGCTCGGATGCTGGCGCTGGCGCCGCTTCTGCCTCCGGCTGTGTAATGACGCTTATTGGCACATTCTGGCTTTCGGCGTTTTCATGCAGAATGGCTGCTTCTGCTTGTTTGTTTAGCACCAACAGGCTGATACGGCGGTTGATCGCCTCGTTCGGTCCGCGCTCTGCCAGCCGCATTGTGGCTGCCATGCCAATGACACGAAGCATTTTTCCATCGTCGAGGCCCCCAACAACCAGTTCACGACGCGAGGCGTTTGCACGATCCGCGGAGAGTTCCCAGTTGCTGTATCCTTTCTCACCGTTGGCATAGGGATAGTCATCGGTGTGTCCGGAAATGCTAATTTTGTTTGGAATACCATTCAATATCGGTGCAATAGCCCGCAGGATATCGCGCATGTAGGGCTCAACTTCTGCGCTACCGGTTTTAAACATCGGGCGATTCTGGCTATCGATAATTTGAATACGCAGCCCTTCCTGAACGAGATCGATCTTGAGGTGCGGGCGCAATGCGCGCAATTTCGGATCGGCTTCGATCAGTTGGTCCAGATCGCCGCGTAATTTTTTCAGCCGCGAGTCTTCCATGCGTTTTTTTAATTCATCAATGTTCGGCTGCTTTTTAACTTCACCTTGCTGCTGTGTGTAGTCATCACCACCGCCCGGAATCGGACTGTCGCTATTCGAAATTCTGGGTCCGCCCGTCACCGCTGTTGCCAGAGGTGTACGAAAATATTCGGCAATCTGAATCAATTGTTTAGGGCTGGAAATAGAGATCAGCCACATAGTAAGGAAAAAGGCCATCATCGCCGTCATAAAGTCGGCATAGGCAATTTTCCAGGAGCCGTGTGCTCCCCCGCCATGCCCTTTATGTTTTTTGCGTCTTACGACGACGATAGGATGGGACTGATTTTTCATGCGTCCTCAGATGTTGTCTGTTGGTTCTGGTTTCTTACCGCGCGAACGTGTTCATCCAGCTCGACAAACGACGGGCGTTCGGTTGAGTACAGCGTTTTACGCCCAAACTCAACGGCAATTGGCGGCGCATAACCGTTCAGATTCGACAACAGTGTTATCTTGACGCACTGCATCATCTTGGTGGTTTCAGCACTCTTCTGACGAAGAACACTCGCCAGCGGAGAAACGAAGCCATAGGCCAACAAAATACCCAGGAAGGTTCCCACCATCGCATGTGCAATCAAGGCACCGAGTTCCGCAGCCGGGCGGTCCGCCGAGGCCAGGGTGTGAACCACGCCCATTACCGCCGCAACGATACCAAATGCAGGCAATGAGTCGCCGATGGCCGCCAGTGCGTTCGCCGGAACTTCAGCCTCGCTTTCATGGGTTTCGATCTCTTCATCCATCAAGGCTTCGATTTCGAAAGTATTCATGTTGCCGCTGATGATAAGTCGCAGATAATCCACGATAAATTCGAGCATCGTTGGATCCGCAAGAATACGTGGGTAACTGGCAAAGATTTCGCTTTCTTTAGGGTTTTCAATGTCCCTTTCCAGCGAGAACATACCCTGCTGGCGTGACTTCGCCATCAAGCGATACAACAATGCCAGGAGGTCCATGTACATACTTTTGGTGTATTTGGAACGACGGAACAGTAAGGGCAACGCTTTGATCGTACCCTTGATGGCCTTGCCATTGTTACCGACGATAAACGCGCCGATACCCGCTCCACCAATGATGAGAAGCTCCGACGGTTGATAAAGTGCGCCAAGGTGCCCGCCGGTCATCATATAACCGCCTAAAACCGCACCCACAACCACTATGTAACCTAATACGATAAGCACGACATCATCCTTCCGCTAATGACTATGGCAAGGAAGACAAATCGCAGGTTTTTCGCGAATGGCAGGGAAAAAAAAAGCAGCGGTATAACTTCACCGCTGCTGGAGTTTGTCCCACACCTTATTCGGTCAAACAGCCTGATCGATCTGTTCTTCCAGCAGTTGTGGAATAATATCGGCAGCGTCCCGGGAAAGTTTACGTCTTTTTACCGCACGAGAAGGCGGCTGGCATAAACTACAGGCGAAACTGCCAACAGGCTGATGCGCGTGGGTAATGAAATTACCGCCACAGCAATTACAGCGAGACAACTCCAGCATTCCGCTTTCCACGAAACGAACCAACGTCCACGCGCGGGTAAGAGCCAGCAGAGGCCCTTCCTCAGGTTGAGGGCATTGTTCGAGATAGAGTCGATAAGCTTTGATGACCGCATCAACGCCGCTGCATAACCCGGTTTTTAGTAAGAATTGCCAGGCATTACAGAACATTGAAGCATGAATATTTTGCTCCCACGTCATAAACCAGTCGGTGGAGAATGGCAGCATGCCTTTCGGCGGAGGACTACCACGCAGCTCTTTGTAGAGCTTGATGAGACGACCACGGCTTAACTGCGTCTCACTCTCCAGCATTTGCAAACGTGCGCCCAGCGTGATCAGCTCCATTGCTAACTGAATGTCGCGGGCTTCCTGAACAATACTTTTCTCGCTCATGATTACGCCCTTTTTTTCCGGGTCGATTCACCAGATTGGCTGGATTCGTTCAACAGGCGAGTAGAGAGCAGAATACCAGTGTGGATTTGCTGTAAATCATCCACGCGGGATTCCTGAGTCAGACGTGTAATTGTCTGGTGATTGTCAAAGCGAAACTGACAAATAACTTGATTTGTTTCAGCCAGCTTAACCATCTGCGGAAGTGTTAATTCTCCCAGCGTGTTAGCCATTTCTTCGTTAACGCCTAAGCGAAACATAGCGGACGCTTTGTCCTGACTGATCAAACGCTGAGCAAGGAGCAGATATGACAGATTGATGTCATAAATGTGTTTCAGCAACTCGGATGTATGCATTTTTCCCATCCCGAATAACCAACTTGTATCTTATGCGGTTGAACCGCGCCCCGTGATGTCGCCGGGAAAAACCCGGTATAAAAAGAAAGGCTAAATGCATAACAGACTTAGGATCTCGCGCGGCAGGTTTTCGCTCAAATGTTATTACCTTGCCACACTCTTAATCATTTCTTACAAAGAACTAAGATTTTTCCTAATTCGACGCAACTGTACTCGTAGGTGCTGAGACATACAATGTGACCTGAGTGAAATTTTGGAAAAAATGCGATCCACGTCACATAATTTACGCATTTCCTGGCAAGAAATCTATCAGTCTCGCTTCTGAATTGATTATTTTTTGTTCTATCAGACCTCTTTTCTATTCTTTTAATGCGAATACTCATTCATTTGAGCTATCAAAATGCGACAAACTGGTCAGACGTGTACTATGCTCAGTCGTTTAAATTCCTTAATATGTATCTAATAAAGATACATAAATAAATATTCATATAAAACAACAAATTACGTATTAAGTGATGCTTAATAATTGCTTTGCGGGATCATTGTAATTTTGTTAATCGGCGGATTCAACTCCGAAGTGCAACGCTAAGCCGCCAATCTTAGCTCTGCAAACACCACAGACGGTTGCCTGAA
>NZ_CBFFRL010000208.1:0-7521 GCF_965644215.1 Phytobacter sp. V69 | reverse complement strand
AGTCATGATAATAGGGCCTTCTGATTAGAAGGCCCTATTATCAATGATTTTTATCCTCGTGACGACACTATCTAACCCTCTCCCTGTGGGAGAGGACCGGGGTGAAGGCATCAGGCATTATCAGGATTCAGAAACAGGCGCAGCGGCCTGCGTGGCTTCACGGCTATCCAGCACGTGTTTCACCACGAACATGCCGGACATCATCAGATAAGCGGCGACAAACCCTGTGCGAACCCAACCACCGGGGCGTGAATCACGCCGAACACGGCCAGCAGCGCACCGGTTGCCGCCGCAATGGATCCACGCAGCGGTTTGTTGATGATGGCGAAGATGGCGATACAGCCCCAAATCATACTGGCGAGCGGCGCGCCGTTACCCAGATGCACCAGCCCCTGGTAGTAGACGCCTTTGCTGTGCAGCAGGTCGGTGCCCAGTTTTGCCGCTGAGGTCCCCGCCGCGCCCATCACGCTGTTGACCATGGTGAGCGCCCAGTTGGCGATCCACGGGAACAGACAGATGAAGATGACGGGCACCTCGATTTTGGGTGTTTCCCTCACCACCTGATTGGCGGTGACCACGCCAATAAACACCAGAATCGGCACGATGGCGGTCATCGGAATGATGGCGAGCATAAAGGAGCCCAGGCCGAACAGCGGCACGAGGAACATGGTGACGCCGGATGCCAGCGTGTAGCCGATGCTCGCCCCCATTGCTTTCCAGCCCGCGTGACCCACATACACGGTCACCGGGAACGGGTTGCCGAGCAGGCAGCCCAGCATCGAGGAGAGGCCGTTGGCCAGCATCACTTTGCGGGTGTTGTACTCGTCGCCCGCGGCGTGGGCGCTTTCAATGTTTTCTAGGTCGAAGATGTAGTTCGCCAGGCCCAGCGGGACCGCGGAGGCGAGGTAAGGCAGCGCGTGCGGCAGGCCCTGCATAAAGCTGTTTACATGAATTTCCGGCGGGTTAAAGCCAAAGGACGACATCGAGGCTTTAATGGCTTCCGGGCTTTGCAGACCGGAAATCCACGCCAGGGCCGTACCGGCAACCATCAGCAATAAACCTCTCGGGATGCGGGCGAAAATCGGTTTTTTGCCGGACACGCTGCTGGACGGCGGAGGGATTGATTACACGGAAATTGGCGCGGTGCGCTGGGTGTTTGCTATTGCTCCCGATCACCCGCTGGCGTTTATGCCGGAGCCTATTTCGGAAAGCCAGCTGCGTCTCTACCCGAACATCATGGTTGAAGACACCGCACATACGATTAACAAAAAAGTCGGCTGGCTGTTGCACGGGCAGGAGGCGATTCTGGTGCCGGATTTCAATACCAAATGTCAGTGTCAGATTCTGGGGGAGGGCATCGGCTTTTTGCCGGATTATCTGGTGCGTAATGCGGTAGAAGAAGAGCTGCTGGTGACACGAAAAATTCATAATCCGCGCCAGGATTCGCCGATGTTATTAGCGACGCAACATGCCGCAACCGGGCAGGCGACACAGTGGGTTAAGAAACAGTTTGCGCCGGGCGGCGTACTGGCGGGGATTTATCAGGATTTGCTGCACAATGAATAACGGGCCAGTTTCCCGGCCCGTTATGCGTAATAAAGCGTGAACTACTCGATATCCAGCGGATCTTCGGAAAGGATAATACCGGTGTTATCGGCATAGAGATGGTCGCCGGAGAAGAAGGTCACGCCGCCAAAATTGACACGAATGTCGCTTTCGCCGATGCCTTCCCCCGCCGCACCCACCGGAATCGCGGCAATGGCCTGAATGCCAATGTCCAGCTCTTCCAGGTCATCTACCTGACGCACCGCGCCATAGACCACAATGCCTTCCCACTCGTTTTGCAGAGCGATGCGTGCCAGGTCCGCATCGATTAACGCACGACGCACGGAGCCACCACCATCGACCAGCAGTACACGACCACGGCCATTTTCTTCGAGCAGATCGTACAGCAACCCGTTGTCCTCGAAACATTTCACCGTGATGATTTGACCGCCGAACGACGACCGTCCACCAAAATTGGAGAACAGCGGTTCCACGACGTTGACATCTTCCTGGTAGATGTCACAGAGCTCAGACGTATCGTATTTCATAGGCTTAACGTTCAGTTGCTGCGAGAGTTGTCAGTATATCGCGCATCACGCATTGTTGGCAAAATCATCAATTGTTAATTGACCTTTGTCAGTTAAAAATGCGTCTGACTCAGCACAATCCCAATAACAAACAACAAGTTAGTCAGTAGCGCGCCTTTTACCGTACGCTCGAGCATCGGCGGTATGGCTTTTGGGTCCAGCTCACGCATCACGAAACGCGCCTGTTTGAACAGCAGCGGCGCGGCGAGAATGAACAGCCAGCCCCATGCGCTGTGCAGCGACAGCAGGTTAAACAGCGCCAGGCAAAGCAGAGCGCCAGCCAACAAACACGCATGGTAGCGACGCGCGTTCACCGGACCTAAGCGCACCACGAGAGTGATTTTGCCATTGGCGCGATCGCTGTCGATATCACGCAGGTTGTTGATGTTCAGCACCGCGGTCGCCAGCAGACCGCACGCCGTGGCCGGTAAAACGATGGCGGGGATCAGCATATGCGTTTGCAGATACCAGCTTCCCATCACGCTCAGCCAGCCAAAGAAAATCAGCACGGAAACGTCGCCAAGGCCGATGTAGCCGTAAGGGCGTTTGCCGATGGTGTAGGTGATTGCGGCGATGATCGACAGCGCACCCAGCACCACAAAGCCGATAAAATCGGTCAGGGTTTGCGTGGCGGCCAGAAGCAGCAGCAGGCCGGAGATACAGCTCAGTATGATGACAATGATGAGCGCACGCTTCATCTGCTCAAGGGAAATCGCCCCTTTCTGCATACCGCGCAGCGGCCCAATACGGTCAGGCTTGTCGCTGCCTTTCACCGCATCGCCATAGTCATTGGCGAGATTGGAGAGGATTTGCAGCAATCCGGCGGTGCTTAATGCCAGCACAGCAACCAGCGGATCAAAGAAACCCTGCCACCAGGCCAGCGTTGTCCCTACCACGATAGCGGCAAACGCCAGCGGCAGTGTTTTTGGGCGCAGGCTTTCCAGCCAGGCCTGGGTGCGGCTCAAAGGTTGTGCGTCAGTCATAGTCACCAGCCAGTAATAAAAAATGGGGGCATAAAGCCCCCATCGAAAATGATGAAAACGTTGTGGCTGCGATTATAAGATAAAACGGCTCAGATCTTCATCTGCCACTAAAGCATCAAGGTGCTTACTCACATAGTCTGCATCAATAGTAATACTTTCGCCGTTCAGGTCGCTCGCATCGTAAGAGATATCTTCCATCAGACGCTCCAGCACGGTATGCAGACGGCGCGCACCGATGTTCTCGGTGGTTTCGTTTACCTGCCAGGCCGCCTGGGCAATACGCTTGATACCATCTTCGGTGAAATCAATGTTAACGCCTTCTGTCGCCATCAGCGCTTTGTACTGCACGGTAACCGAGGCGTTTGGCTCGGTCAGAATGCGTTCAAAGTCCTGCGTGGTCAGTGCTTTCAGCTCAACGCGAATCGGCAGACGACCCTGCAGTTCCGGGATCAGATCGGACGGACTGGCCACCTGGAATGCGCCGGAGGCGATAAACAGGATGTGGTCGGTTTTCACCATGCCGTGCTTGGTGGACACCGTACAGCCTTCGACCAGCGGCAGCAGGTCACGCTGAACGCCTTCGCGGGAGACATCCGGACCGGAGGTATTGCCGCCGCGCTTACAGATTTTGTCGATTTCGTCGATGAAGACGATACCGTGCTGCTCAACCGCGTCGATAGCATCCTGTTTCAGCTCTTCCGGGTTCACCAGCTTCGCCGCTTCTTCTTCAATCAACAGCTTCATCGCGTCTTTGATTTTCAGCTTACGCGGTTTCTGTTTCTGTCCGCCCAGATTCTGGAACATGGACTGCAGCTGGCTGGTCATCTCTTCCATTCCCGGAGGCGCCATGATCTCTACGCCCATCGGTGACGCCGCCAGATTGATTTCAATCTCTTTGTCGTCGAGCTGGCCTTCACGCAGTTTTTTGCGGAAGTTCTGACGTGCAGCAGAAGGTTCAGACTGCTGTTCAGCCTGGCCCCAGTTGTTTTTCGCCGGTGGGATCAGCACGTCGAGAATGCGCTCTTCGGCCATCTCTTCGGCGCGGTAGCGGTTTTTCTCGATGGCCTGAACACGCACCATCTTGATCGCGGAATCGGTCAGATCACGGATAATGGAATCCACTTCTTTACCGACATAGCCAACTTCGGTGAATTTGGTGGCTTCAACTTTGATAAACGGTGCGTTCGCCAGCTTCGCCAGACGGCGGGCAATTTCGGTTTTACCGACACCGGTCGGCCCGATCATCAGAATGTTTTTCGGGGTCACTTCATGGCGCAGCTCTTCATCAAGCTGCATACGACGCCAGCGGTTACGCAGGGCAATCGCCACGGAACGCTTCGCCGCGTCCTGACCGATAATGTGTTTGTCCAGTTCGCTGACAATTTCGCGTGGGGTCATTTCAGACATGAGAAATCCTTACGCCTTGGTGGTCAATTCTTCGATGGTGTGGTTGTGGTTGGTATAGATGCAGATATCACCTGCAATATCCAACGCTTTCACCGCGATATCGCGCGCATTCATGTCGGTGTTTTCCAACAGAGCGCGGGCTGCTGCCTGGGCGTACGGGCCGCCGGAGCCGATAGCAATCAGGTCGTTTTCTGGCTGAATGACGTCGCCGTTACCGGTGATGATCAGCGACGCGGTTTCATCCGCGACGGCCAGCAGGGCTTCCAGCTTGCGCAGCATGCGATCGGTGCGCCAGTCTTTGGCCAGTTCAACCGCCGCTTTCACCAGATGGCCCTGGTGCATTTCCAGTTTACGTTCAAAGAGTTCAAACAACGTGAAGGCGTCTGCGGTGCCGCCGGCAAAGCCTGCGATCACTTTGTCGTTGTATAAGCGACGGACTTTTTTCACATTGCCTTTCATGACGGTATTGCCCAGTGTGGCCTGGCCATCACCGGCGATAACGACCTGGCCGTTACGGCGTACGCTTACTATTGTTGTCACGAGCAGACCCCCTGGTTAGGAATACAGAACATAAACCCCGTACAGGTACGGGGCTGAATGCAAGTATAGATGGGGGGGATTTTGGGGGTTTCAACCCCCGGCGGCGAGACGGATGCAGTTTGTGTGACCGGCCATTTTCAGACGGCTGATGGTGCCATCGGCGTTATCTTTGCCTTTCACCGGGCCGATAACCACGCGATTCCAGCCGTTATTGCTGGTGATGCGTGAATCAAACCCTTCAAAGGCGAGCTGGGCACGAACGGTCTCGGCCTGGTCAGCCCCTTTGAATGAACCGCACTGTACCATCCAGCGGCGTTCATCTTTTTTCTCAGCTGTTTGCTTCGGTGCTTCTTCACGCGTGACCGGCGCAGGTGCCGCCTGCTGCGTTTTTGGCGCGGAGGCCGTGGTGTGCGCAGGTGTTTGCAACAAATCTTGATACGGCTGCTGATTGGTTGCGGCCGGTTTTTGCTGGGTCGTCTGCTTCGGCGCTTGGACCGGAGCGGTTTGCACCGTACGCGATTGTTCCGTCACACGCGGTTGATCTACCACGCGTGGCTGCGTACGCGCCGGTTGCTCAACCTGCACGTTGCTCCACTGTTGTTGTTGCACCTGCTGTTGCGCCTGACGCTGGCGTTGCAGCGTTTGCTGACGCTGCTCCTGCGTTTGTTCGTTCCACGGCACTTCGTTTAGCTGCGTTGGCTGCTGGCGCATATCTGCCTGCATTTGCGCCAGCAACTGGCGCTGCTCGTTCGTCAGCTGTTCCGGTTTTTCCACTTCGCCGCCCGCAGACGGTTCAGTAGGCGCACGCACACCAGGCTGGCGACTCTCCAGCTCTTTGATGTAACGCCAGCGCTCTTCCGGTTTAGGCGGCAGGCCATTACCCGCAACTTTCTGGCTTTGCAGCGTCTCAGATTCTTCTTTCTTGTGGTGGGTAATAAAGTAAAGGCCACCGATAAAAGCTACTAACACTGCGGCGGCAATCGCGACCATTGCGGGCGAGACAGCGGATACGCTACGTTGCTTCTTCCTTGAGCTACTCTTTTTTTGCCGCGAAGGAGCCGACTGGCTGCGGCGTACATAATCTCGTTGTGCCACTATCGTTTCGCTGTATTTATTTCGTTTATCAGCCCGTCATGTTACTTAAGCGACGGGCTTTTGACCAGAAGGGGGATTCCGATAACCCATTTACGTTAAGTCAACGCCTTCGTTGACCCACGGATGACCAATTCGCAGTCCAGCAAGCGAGATCCGCTACTCACCGTGTGGCCTTGTAGCTGTTCGAGCAGCAACAGCATCGCTTCGCGACCGATATCGAAACGCGGTTGGGCGACGGTGGTCAGTGGAGGATCGCAGAATTCCGCCAGCGAAATGTTATCGAAACCAATAATAGACAAATCGTTCGGTACTTTCAGGCCGCGACGTTTTGCGTAAGACAATGCGCCCAGCGCCATGACGTCGCTGTGGCAGAAGACAGCGGTGGGTGGCTTCGGCAGCGACAGCAGCTGTTCCAGCGCACTTGCCCCGGCGGCATAGGTAAAGTCGCCACGGGCAATATAATGCGGGTCAACGGTGATGCCAGAACGGCGCAGCGCCTGTACATAGCCCTGCAGACGGTAATGACACAGCGGCATTTCTTCCGGACCGGCGATGCAGCCAATGTAATGGTGCCCCTGTTCGCGCAGGTAGTTAACGGCATTGAAGGCGGCGGTTAGGTTGTCGATATGGACCGTCGGCAGCTCCAGCTCCGGGGCAAATTCATTCGCCATCACCATCGGTGGCAGGTTTCGTTGTTCTTCGATGCTGGCGTCAAAAGGCAAACGTGAGCCGAGCAGCAACATCCCGTCTATCTGCTTGGTGATGATTAAATCAATAAAGGTTTTTTCTTGCTGATTCTGGTGGGCACAATCGCCAATCAATACCAGATAGCCATTTTCTGCGGCAGTCACTTCGATGCCACGGATAATTTCGCTAAAAAACGGATCGCAAATATCCGGCACGATCACCAGGATCGTCCGTGATTCATTACGTTTGACATTACGCCCCATCGACTGCGGCAAGTAACCCACTTCCATTGCCGCCTGCTCAACCCGATTGCGGGTAGCCTGCGACACTTTATCCGGGTTCATTAACGCACGGGACACCGTTGCCGTGGATACCTTCGCTTTAACGGCAACATCTTTCATGGTCGCGGCTGCAACCTGATTCCTGGTCTTCACCTTCTTCTCCTCGCATGCGCGGCGCAGGCGCAGACACATTTTTATCAGATAGTTAATCTAATCGGTTACAGAATTTTCATTAAAAATGTGATGAAAGTTGAATTTTTCGAGGTGCCTCGCGGCGGATTCAACTCCGAAGTGCAACGCTAAGCCGCCAATCTTAGCCCTGCAAACACCACAGACGGTTGCCTGAATCCGAGACACTTGCGTGGCCTGCTGTTCAGCGCCCCCTGGTAGTGCTGT
>NZ_CBFFRL010000207.1:0-7524 GCF_965644215.1 Phytobacter sp. V69 | reverse complement strand
CCATAAATTAACCTGCTTTTGATGTTGGATTGAACATATCAAAATCAGGCAATTACACAATTTTATGTACAGGCTCAACAGGATTTCTGTATGGGGTTCTGTCACCGGTTTGCCGGCTGATATCCGGTATCGGTCAGCGCCGGCAAGACCTTAACGGCAAATGCATGTTAAGCATCAGCCGTGCGCGTACTGCTCCTCCAGACGTTCCATGTCCCGCTCCGCGTCCTCCACCTCCGTCAGCAGCGCGGCGAGGTCGATGACGCTCACCTGCGGGTTGCGGCACGCACGAAGGTAGCGTAGCCGCAGCGCAGTCAGACAAATAAGGCGTTCACGGTAAGGCGTTGCACCGGTTTTCATCATCACATCTCCTTTCGTCAGGCTTCCTGAGGCGCCGCCCTGACGGGCGCCGGCGCCACGTAGTTCTGCATGGCTTTTTCAATAGACTCCCGCCCCACGCTCATCAGCCGGGGTTCGCGCAGGCGCACCCTGTAGCCTCTGCCCCGTGCCGGCAGGCTTTCCATGACCATATGCCAGAGTATAGCTGAACGGACAGCGGCAGCCGGGAAACGCTTCCAGCTGTATTCGCATTCGAGACTGAACTCGCAGACTGCGGCCAGCGCCGGATCGGTCAGCACCAGCCGGCTGGTATCCTGCGCACCCGGCGGCGCGTCCAGCACCTGCAGGATATGCTGCACCCGGTCGGCCCGCACATAGCTGCGGCGCCGGCGATAAGGCATGGTCGCCAGCAATCGGGCTTCAGAAGGCGGGTTAACCTCCATAAAGCGGTTGATGCGCACCGTCTCCGTCGTGAACTTGTCGGCGTCGGCGATATAGAGCGAGCTGCCGCGGACCACCTGGCCCCTGAACAGGGTGACGTTTTCCCCCTCCTGTAAGGCCTGCACCTCCTCCACCTCGACCTTTTTCTTTTCGCTCACCTGCAGGCGCGGGTCATCGCTCAGGCCGCTGCCGAGGATGCTGCCCTGCTGCACCAGCGCGCTCATGTGCGCGCGGTATTCAGTGCCGGCCATCAGCTGCAGGATTTCCAGCGTGTCTTTCGGATCCATGATTTTGCCGGTGATGCGCACGCCCATGTTGGCAATCAGCGTCCACACCGCGTCACCCGCCGCCGTCTTCAGCCGCTGCACCTCCTGACCGGCCGGCAGCAGGCAGTAGCCCAGCGAGCGGATCTGCGTGGCGAGCTCTCCCAGCTTCTCGCTGTAGCCGGCACCCACCTCGTCAATAATCCAGAGCAGCGGAAACCGGTCCTTAAATTTCCGCACCTTCATGTTGTCCTCCGGACGCCCCTCAATCTTCTCGCCGAGATCCTGGCTTAATATCATGGCCAGCTGCGACTGGTAGAGTCGCCCCAGCGTGCTGCTCTCCGTGGCGGACAGCTCCAGCGCCGGCACCAGCACAATCAGGATGCGGTCGTTGTGCACCACGTCCCTGAGGTCGATGTCGCCCGCATCGCGCGCAAACACGTATCCGGCCGATCAGGCGCATGTCTTTAAAGCGCTGGAGTCGGACACTAAAGCTGTCATGATGGCAGAACAGAATTGAGTCGCTGCGCCGGACGCTCGCCTAAATAGCTGATCCTAATACCGCTACACTTTTGCCAGACCATGCTTTCCTCCGGGGAACGGACTGGCGGTTTCCATAAAATGGCGAACTTTTTTCAACAGTTGCCACATTGAGCGGCACTGATGATTTCGCGTTATCGTGTCGTGTAGCGCCTGCCATAACCGTTCAACATGATTCACCCACGGCGAGTACACCGGTTGATAAATAACTCTGAACTTCGGATTTTCTTTCAGCCAGCGCAGCGTCTCCCGGCTCTTGTGGATGATGTAGTTATCCACTATCAACGTGATCTGTTTTGCCCGTCGGTATGTCGCTCTCAGCTGCTCTAACAGACTGATAAACAGAGACGAGCTTTTACTGCTTCCGCCAACATAGCTGACTTTTCCCGTCCCGCTGTGTAACGCGCCCGCCAGATAATATTTCTCATTCTGGCCCGGCGTCACGATGCGTTTCTGCTCTCCACGAACCTGCCAGTCCACGCCAATTTTCGGATTCAGATGGATATCCACTTCGTCCTCGTAGAACACGGGATGCTCAGCGCTGCGCTGTTCCAGCGCCTCACGGATGGCTGCCATTTTTTCTTCTTTATGCGGGTCGCGAATACGCAGCGTAGGGGCTGCACGTCGCCAGACCAGACCGGCCGAAGGCAACCAACGCCGCACCGTGGAAGCATGCAACCTACAGCCGGTTATCACATTGATTTTTATCGTCAGCAGTTCCGTGCTCCAGCGTGAGCGCTGGTAACCAAAGTCACCCGGAGAACGTTTTACGAGTTGATGTAACAGCACGCAGATCTGTTCAAACGGCCAGCGACGTCCACGGCCGGGCGGCAGAGATTTCAGTCCCTCAATGCCGTAAAGAGTGAGCCAGTTAATCCAGCGAGCTATTGACGAACGGGCGCAGCAAAGCGTTCTGGCGACATCACTGACGCGATAGCCCCGGTGCAGCATCAGGATAGCGGTCAACCTGCGGGCGTGATTCTTGTCGTGCGTTTTATGGATAGTTTTCTTCATCAGGCGTCGTTCGTTACGGGGTATGGGTGCTATGCTCGACATCGCTCAGTCCGGTTGGTGATTTGGGATATTTAGCGGTTGATCAGATCGCTCAACCCGGACTGAGTTCCCTTCAGGTGATCTACTATTTGGAACAGCTATTTAGTCGGGAAACGCTGCGCGGATAAAAACAGGGTAAGGTATGTCACTTAAAGCAATCGCAAAAGAACTCGGTATTTCCGTCACTACCGTCAGCCGTGCGCTGAATGGCTATGATGATGTGTCGCAGGAGACCCGCGCCCGCGTGCAGGCGGAAGCGGACCGGCGCGGTTACCGCCCCAATACCCTGGCGCGTCGTCTCAAAATGGGCAAAATCGACGCCGTTGGACTGGTGTTTCCGGTGCATCCGGTGCCGCTCAACAACAGCGTGTTTATGGAGATGGTGGGGGAGATCAGCCGCGAACTGGCGAGCCACGATATCGATTTGTTGCTGATTGCCGATGATGACCAGGCAGACAAACACAGCTATCTGCGCATGGTGCAGAGCCGTCGCGTCGACGCCCTGATTGTTGCCCATACCCTGGACAACGACGCACGACTCGAACAGCTTCAGGCTACCGGTTTTCCCTTCCTCGCGCTGGGGCGTAGCCAGCTTGCCAGACCTTATGCGTGGTTTGATTTTGATAACTATGCCGGAACGTATCGCGCCACCCGTTACCTCATCGACAAGGGTTATCAGCGCATTGCCATGCTCGGTGAGAACAACAATCAGGCGTTCATTACCCAGCGTCGCCAGGGGTATCTGGATGCGCTTCGTGAGAGCGGGCTTTCCAGCGAGTGGTTACGCACCCTGCCGCCCTCTCGCCGTGCGGGCTATCAGGCAGTCGAAGCCTTGCTGGCGCTGTCCGAACCGCCACTGGCCATCATTACCGACTGCAACACCCACGGGGACGGTGCCGCCATGGCGCTGATCAAGCACGGCAAACTGCTCGGCGACGATCGGGTGGCGTTAGTGGTGTATGACGGTTTACCTGACGACAGCATCGTTGATGTGGACGTGGCTGCCGTGGTCCAGGCCACCCGTGAAGCGGTTGGCAGGCAGATTGCCGATATGGTTCGCCAGCTTATTGCCGGTGAACCTTTAACCGAATTGCAGGTGCTCTGGCAGACCGAATTCCGCCCCGGCGTTACCGCCTGACCTTTAGAAACTCTGATGCAAATTTTTGAGTAGATCACATAACCAAAACCTTTCGGTTGTTATCCGAAACGTTTCGGATCAAGGATGAAGGCATCCCTAATCTGGAGACGCCTTATGGAAGCTCGTTATCTGCGCCTTGAAAGCGCCACAACCGATGTTGTTATCAGAACTCACCCTTTTGCTGAAATCATCTACTGGGGTCCACACCTTCACCACTTCTCGCCCGAGGATGCACAAAGTCTGGCTCGCCCTGTTGCGAACGGCAGGCTGGACGTGGATTCTCCGGTCACATTGATGGCGGAGTCCGGCCACGGTCTGTTTGGTTCGCCGGGGCTGGAAGGGCATCGTAATGGGCTGGATGGTTCACCGATTTTCACCACCGTTGACCTGCAACATCACGATCAGACTCTGATCCTGACGAGTGAAGATACGGTGGCAGGGCTGCAACTGACCAGCGAACTTCATCTCGACGCGACCGGCGTGCTGCAAATTCGCCACGGCCTGACCAACCTGACGGCGGGTGACTGGCAGGTGAACCGCCTAGCCGTCACGCTACCGGTAGCGGAATACGCCCGCGAGGTGATGGCGTTTCACGGGCGCTGGATCCGCGAATTTCAGCCGCACCGCGTCACTCTTGAGCACGACAGTTTCGTGATTGAAAACCGCCGTGGACGCACCTCTCATGAACATTTTCCGGCGATGATGACCGGTAGCCAGCACTTTAGTGAGTCGCAGGGAAGCGTGTGGGGTGTACATCTGGGCTGGAGCGGTAACCACCGCCTGCGTGCGGAGGTGAAAACCGACGGTCGTCGTTATCTTCAGGCCGAAGCGCTCTATCTGCCCGGTGAAATGGCGCTGGCCGAAGAGGAAACGCTGTGGACGCCGTGGCTCTATGCCAGCCACTCCTCGCAGGGGCTGAACGGCATGAGCCAGCAGTTTCACCGCTTCCTGCGCAGCAATATTATTCACTTCGTTGAAGACAAGCCGCGCCCGGTGCACCTCAACACCTGGGAGGGCATCTATTTTGACCACTCCCCAGCGTACATCATCAAAATGGCCGAAGAAGCCGCAGCGCTGGGCGTTGAGCGCTTCATCATTGATGACGGCTGGTATAAAGGTCGTAACGACGACTTTGCTGCCCTGGGCGACTGGTATCTGGACGAAGGGAAATACCCGGATGGGCTGCGTCCGGTTATCGACAGGGTGAAAGGGTTGGGCATGGAGTTTGGCATCTGGGTGGAGCCGGAGATGATCAGCCCAAACTCAGATTTGTTCCGCGCACATCCGGACTGGGTGCTGGCGCTGGAGGGCTATTCGCAGATCCTCGGTCGCCATCAACTGGTGCTGAACATCACCTTGCCGGAAGCCTTTGATTACCTGCTGGAGCGAATGAGCTGGCTGCTCAGTGAGCACGAAATTGACTACGTGAAGTGGGATATGAACCGTGAGCTGGTGCAGCCGGGCAATGGTCGTCGTGCCGCCGCCGACGCGCAAACCCGCGCGTTCTACCGCCTGCTCGATACCCTGCGTAGCCGCTTCCCGCATATTGAGTTTGAGTCCTGCTCTGCGGGTGGCGGGCGTATTGATTATGAAGTGCTGACCCGCTGTCATCGCTTCTGGGCGTCTGATAACAACGATGCGCTGGAACGTAATATTATCCAGCGCGGCATGAGCTATTTCTTCCCTCCGGAAGTGATGGGGGCACACATCGGCAACCATCGCTGCCACGCCACTTATCGTCAGCACAGCATTGCGTTTCGTGGCCTGACGGCGCTGTTCGGGCATCTGGGTCTGGAGCTGGATCCGGTGAATGCTGATGAACAGGAGCGGGATGGCTACCGTCATTACGCGGCGCTCTATAAACAGTGGCGGGATGTTATCCATAGCGGCACGCAGTGGCGGGTGGATATGCCGGACAGCACTACTTTGGTTCAGGGGATTGTCAGTCAGGACCAGCGCCTGGGGCTGTTTATCGTCAGCCAGGTTGCAATGCCGGATTACACCCTGCTTGCACCACTGCGTGTGACAGGGCTGGATGCCCAGGCGCAGTACCGCATCACGCTGCAGGACCACCCCAATATTCGAACCACTGATGAAGGCGGTCACACCATGCGCCAGCTTCCGGCATGGATGACAACGCCGCAAACAGTGAGCGGGGAGTGGCTGATGCGGGCCGGACTGGCGCTGCCTGTGCTGGATCCGGAGAGCGCCATTTTGCTAGGTTTTGAACGCGTGTGACCTTAACGGGGCCGCACCGCGGCCTCAAACCTGAGGATAATAATAATGAACACGACCACCTGTACCCATAAAAACAACCCAACGTTTTGGATCTTTGGCATCTTCGTATTCTTGTATTTCTTTATCATGGCCACCTGCTTTCCGTTTTTGCCTATCTGGCTCTCTGATGAAATCGGATTAAGTAAAACCCATACCGGCATTGTCTTCTCCTGCATGTCGCTTTCAGCGATTTCCTTCCAGCCGATTCTGGGTGTGGTATCCGACAAGCTGGGTCTGCGTAAAAACATGCTTTGGATTATTGTCAGTATGCTGGTGCTGTTCGCCCCGTTCTTTCTGTACGTCTTCGCCCCGCTGCTGAAATTCAACATCTGGGCCGGGGCGCTGGCGGGCGGTTTGTACATTGGTTTTGTCTTTTCTGCGGGTTCCGGTGCCATTGAAGCCTATGTGGAGAGGGTGAGCCGCCACAGCCATTTCGAATACGGCAAAGCGCGCATGTTCGGTTGCCTCGGCTGGGGCCTATGCGCCTCGACGGCGGGCATTTTGTTCAGCATTAACCCGGCGTTTGTCTTCTGGATGGGGTCTGCCGCAGCCGTCGTATTAATGGTGCTGCTAGCGCTGGCAAAGGTGCAGTCGCAGGAAACCCTTACCATCATGCCGGGTGAAAGTCGCCCGTCGACCATCAATATTAAAATGGTCATCGACCTGTTCCGCATGAAAAAGATGTGGATGTTTATTCTGTATGTGGTGGGCGTGGCCTGCGTCTACGATGTATTCGACCAGCAGTTTGCCACCTTTTTTAAATCGTTTTTTGATACCCCGCAGGCGGGTACAAAAGCCTTTGGTTTTACCACTACCGCAGGGGAGCTGTGTAATGCTGTCATTATGTTCTGCTCACCGTGGATCATTAACCGCATTGGCGCCAAAAACTCCCTGCTGATTGCCGGGCTGATGATGGCGACGCGCATTGTGGGTTCGTCCTTTGCCACCACGGCGTATGAAGTGATCGCGCTGAAAATGCTCCATGCTCTGGAAGTGCCGTTCCTGCTGGTGGGGGCATTCAAGTACATCACCGGGGTGTTCGATACACGCCTGTCGGCAACTATCTACCTGATTGGTTTTAACTTTGCCAAACAACTGGCAGCGATTTTCCTCTCTGCATTTGCCGGCAATATGTATGACCGCATCGGCTTCCAGGACACCTATTTGATTCTGGGCTGCTTTGTACTGGCGATCACCCTGGTGTCAGCCTTTACCCTGAGCGGAAGGTAGCCAGTGGTGGCAACGGGTGGAACGCTGGAGGTGAGGTAACGCCGGATGATTTGGTCTTTGCGGTGCAGGATAGGGGGATTTTGTTTTAAGATGTAAGAACAGCTCTTACATCTGGGGCAGAAATGGCACGTACAATGACCGTTGATCTGGGGTAAGCGTCACATTTAGACGACCCTGTACACGATTCTGTGTAAATGCCTTTTCTCAGAAGTGACCGTCCAGGCGGTCACCGAACTCGATAATAAA
>NZ_CBFFRL010000206.1:0-7716 GCF_965644215.1 Phytobacter sp. V69 | reverse complement strand
AGCGGGCATCGTGAAAAGTCTATGTCAAAGAAAGGGTTATGTTCTCATAATTGACGATTAAATCGCACCTTCCCTAATCTGCATTCCATTCTCCAGGTATTTGGTTTGTGGAGTAAACATAGCTATCACCTTCCAAGAAAATATTCAGTGATTTAAAGCAATCACTTACTAATTAGGCGGCCTCTGCGCAAGCGCCTGACGGTTGGGTAATGAGCCGCCGTCAGTGAGGCCTGAATAAAAAACCCGCCGGAGCGGGAATATGGGTCGAGCAATGTCGGCGATTAAGCCGTAATGGTCCCTGGTAGCGGGATTTGGCGGGACAGCGTGGACTCGAACCACGATAAGCAGGTTAACAGCCTGCCGTAATGACCTTTATACGACTGACCCAGATATGGAAAAGCCCCGCGTTATGCGAGGCTTTATGTTCTTTGCCACTTCCCGGAGTGGCCACGCTCATGCCCTTGAGTTGCTGTCGCCCTTTGGCCGCTTATAACCGGTACGCTTTGGCATTGCGCTGCTTTACCGGCATACACTTTTCTTTATTAACCCTCACCAGCGGTATGTCGCAGTTCGGACCTGCGTCTGGCTCCCTCAAGAGACTCGGGGCCACATCATGACTGTGGCTTATAAGTGCGGTCTGTCCGTTTTACTGGCACATAATTCAGCCCTCCAGAAACAAAAAAACCCGCACTTAGGGCGGGCTCTTAATGTTTTTTGCTCGGTTTATCTGAAAGCGGTATTCAGAGAAACCTCTGCATCAGGTTCACGCGTAATCCTGTTCCGGAGATCACGGCGAATTATCTCAATAGACCAGAACCATACTAAGTGACCAAATATCTCAGAAACGTTTTCATACCATGGAAGGTCGAAAAGAGATGGGGTTAAGCCCATAAGTGGGAATGAGATCATGTGGACAAATAGCTGTGCAAGCGCACCAGCCAGCAGCCCCTGCCATAACTTAATTTTAGGGAACACTTCTGCAACGACACAATACCCAACGGCGAAGACGATGGAGAATATGATGTGCGTTACACCCACCCAGTTAAATACATGACCTGCAAAGGTATAGACGACCGCATTAGGGTCTGCCAATCCCAACCAATCGCGTAGAAAAATGTATGGCGGATTAAGGAAGTTCCTTGAGCAGTCTATTTGCCCGGCAGCTCGAATTAATGATTCGGGCCCACACGCACTGGCAAACATGTCCACAGGACTACGCGGTGGTAGGGGAACTTCTGCACCCCATTTAACAAATGCCGAAACCACACCAGAAATAAGCCCAATAAACAATGCCACTCCATAGTGCCTTCTGCGAGGTTCTGTCTGTACAAAAAAGTCTTTTAACGCCATAAATCCGCCACTTATAAGAAACATTTACAGTCCCTTAATATTCCTTAAGTTTTGGATTAAGAATTTTGATCCAGATCACGATTTAGTTGTAACCATTGCAACAATAAAAACCCCGCCAGTTGGCAGGGTTTCACGGGTTAAATTCATCTGGACACAACAATCCATGATTAGAAGCATACAGGACAACTTCGGACAAAATCAAGCGTTACGTTTCGAAAACGCAAAATATTGTTGCTATCGTGTGACTCGTTCAAATTCTTTCGCAGCATTGTCTTCACCAGCGTTGCATACGCCCATCAGCGATTCATAGAATGGCTTCCAGTTCCTTGTCCACGTTCTGACATGGAGGTCAGGAACGAATTTGAGAATCGCTTTGTGGGCCGCTGTGGAAGGCATGACCGTAAAACCATTGCCGGAACAACGCTCACACCTTCTGAATACCGGAGTACCCTTTTCTTTTGTCGCCTTACGGTCGAGTACCTCGCCTTTACCGCCGCACCGACACCGGGCGCTCAACAGGCCTTTGCCGTCGCACGCCACGCACCTGGACGGGACAATCTCGGTCACCTCTGTCCATAGCTCCCAGTCTGACGGACGAACGGCGCGGGATCGACTGGCCCAATAAGGTGGTTTTCCCCATGGGTAAGATACTTTGCGCGTGACCTGCGTCGCAGTGGTTTTCCCTGTGCCGTTGCAACTGAGACAAATTGCAGTGCTGGCCGCCGAACGTGAGTATTCTGCGAAAGCAAATTGCGCCAGCAGCAACATGCAGCTGCCGAACTGCCCACCAGCAGCTTTGCGAACGTTCTTCGGCGCAACCTCCATTGCGTATCGTGCCAGCGCCTGAACCGCCAGTTGTTCGTCTGATTTGCTGACGCCAGCTTTGCCGAGGAATGCCGCAAGACCAAACCGGGCGCGGCTGCTGGTGGCCCCAAACGCATACATGATATCAGTGCCGTTAAGGCGGTCCGGTGAGGTGCTCTTCGTGTCATCGTTGATAAGCATTCCCTGGGGACTGAAATGCTTTAGTCCTGATTCCATTTTCATTGCGCATTCTCCCACTTCTGACCGCTATAACGTTTAGGCTGTGTTTTTTGCTGTGGCGTGCACCGGCAGCGTGCCTCATTCTGGTCGATGGGCAGGAAGTGTCCGTTAAAGAAACGGCGATATACCGTGCCGAGCGCACCGTTGCGTTGTTTTGTGACGTTGATCTCGGCGATACCTTTCGCCATTGACTCCGGGTTATAGACTTCATCGCGGCAGAGCATCATGATGATGTCCGCATCCGCCTCAATTTCACCGGAGTTTTTTAAATCGGAGTTCATGGGGCGCTTATTGGGGCGGGATTCAACGCCGCGAGAGAGCTGACTCAGGGCGACAACAGGCATCTGATTTGCTCTTGCCAGCCTCTTTAGCCCCTTGGATACCTCACCAACAGCCAGGTCATATCTTGCGGCGCTCTGGATCCTGATAAGCGCCAGATAATCAATAACCACCAGCGCCATTTCAGGGTGTGCAATCTTCCATCGGGTGGCCGTCTGGCTAATCTGATCAAGTGTCAGGTTTGTGGCGTCAACCATCCAGACCTTGCGTCCGGTCAATCTCGCGACGCCTGTCGTCAGCCTTGCCCAGTCCTCATCTTCAAATTTATCGGCGGCTTTCAGTCGCGATACGGGCATCCCGCCCGCAGCGGAAACCATGCGTTCGGTTATCTGGATACTGGACATTTCCAGCGAGAAGAACAGCACGCCCTGCCCCCGCTCTGACACTTTATCGATAATGTCCAGTGCCAGCTCTGTTTTCCCCATTGACGGGCGCGCGGCAATAAACACCAGCTCACCGGGTTCAATGCCTCCCGTTTTCTCGTCCAGCTCAGTAATACCGGTAAGCAACAGGCGACCCGCGTCCCGCCCCTGCATTCTGGCTTCAATCTTCTCAACGACGCCGGGAAGTAACTCGTCAATCGCAACGGGCTGCACCAGTCCGTCATCGATACCGATACAGGACATGGCACTTTGTGCCTGCTCCAGTGCAGTCACAGCAGCCTCGCCGGTAGCGGCATTCCGGATGCTATCCATAGCGGTTTCGATTACCTGATACGCATCCCGGACGGCGGCATTGCGCATCAGCGTTGCGACATACGAGGGTAGTGAGGATTTTGCCCAGGCGATGGGTGCTGTGGCGCTGATAATGGCCTCATACCCTGGCATCTGACCACACAGCAGTATCGGGTCGATAACACCGGTGCCTCTTGCCTGCCGGCATACCCCGGCGTAGATGTCCCGGTACTGACTGACAGAAAACGCGGTTGCTGGCAGGCGTGATATCACATCCATCACTTCGGGATCCGCACCGCGCAGGAGTATTGCGCCAATCACCGCCCCTTCAAGATCGGTGTTTTTCCACACTGGCGTCATTCGGTCGCTCCATTACTGCGATAGCTTTCCCAGTTAAACACCTGGCGATTTCGCCCGCCGTCAGTAACGCGGTCGACGATGCGCTCACCAATCGCATCTTTCAGCTGGTCAAACGTCAGGTTACTGATCAGGATTGTGGGTAAGATGCTCTCGTAGCGAGCGTTGATAACCTCCTGCAGAATGGCTGACTCGGCCTGGCTGCCAAACTGCACGCCCACCTCGTCGATAATCAGCAGATCCAGCGAAATGAAGTGGTTCAGTACGTCATCCTCAGTGCAGTCAGAATTATTGCGCCAGGTGTTTTTTACGGCACGGGTCAGGCGCATAACGTCGGTGATTTCCACCCGCGCAAGATGGTTGCGAATGATGGTTTTCGCCAGAGAAACGGCGAGGTGGTTTTTGCCTGTTCCACATTTGCCCAGCATCACCAGTCCGGTTCCTGCCGCAAGGCGGTCTGTCCAGCTTTCGGCATAACGCTGGCAGGCTGACAGATTTTTGGCTGCGCCCGGAGTTACAGGCTGATAACTGGCGAATTCGCAATGTTCAAAACGGCGGGCGATCCCTGCCTCACCCAGCAGGTCAGACACACGCAGCGAATGCAGTCTCTCGTTGACCTGAGTGATTTCATCGCGAATACAGGCCGGGCATCGTGAAACCTTGAAGTTTTTATTGCCCCGAAGGTCTTTGCCGATCAGCGTAAACTGCTCAAAGTCGCCATGCCCAGCATGCGCAGTGCATTCAACGGTCCTGATTTCACCACTGTCCCAGTGACCAAACTGCCAGGGTTTTTTATGCTCGACAGCAAATGACAGTTCTTCGTTGAGGTTTTCCTGCTGCGCTTTCAGCGCCTCGCGCTCTGAGCGCTGGTTAAGATCCAACATGTTAATCACTCCGTTATCACCAGTTACAGTCCGACTCGCCATAATCCTGCTCACTAAAACCCGATACCGGGAGTGCGTTTCGTCGCCCACCTCCGGGAGCGCATGGCGCCTTCCAGGGTTCATCAAAGTGTCGATCGGGACCGAAGAACGTCGTCGCCTGCTTGATGTACTGGGTGCCTGTACTGCCTGTAGCTTTGGCGTAAGCCGCGTAGCGCTTCACCCCCTCCAGCATGGTTTCAGGTTTCACCCCGTCCTTGAGTCGCGCATTCCAGGCCTTAAACGCCCCCGTCTTGCTGTTGCCACCTGCGCGTTTCGGGTACACCTGCCAGGCCATTTCAAATTCAGGTGAAAAACCCTGTTTTGCAGGACGGACCGGTGCAAAGGCGTCAGCCGATGCGCCAATAGATTTAGGTTCTATGACTGGTTCTTTGACTGATTCAAAAGAGTGACTGATTCTGGGTGCAGCTCCTGCACCACCCCCTGGTGAATCTCCTGCACCATGTGGTGAAACTGCTGCACCAGGTAGTGAACGATTTGCACCCCCTGGTGAATCTCCTGCACCAGTAAAATTAATGACATAAAGATTGCTGGAATTACCCTTCACGCCCGAGCGGAATTCCTTGCTAAGTAGCCCCATTTCACACAGAGCGTCGATGTGGCTGATGACCGAACGGCGGCTGATTTCGCACTGCTCTGCAATGTGACTGAAACTTGGCCAGCACTCACCCAAATCGCTCGCATTGTCCGCCAGTTTCAGCAGAACGAGCTTGCGTAGTGGGTTGCCAACTTTAATCTTCATGGCCTTAACCATCAGCTCCATACTCATGATGACCACCTATTTTCGACGAGTTTTTTCCAGTGCCCGGTATCCCGATACGCGCTCTCCAGCCCATGACGTACTCGCATGTCACGGAACCACTCCCGCTGTTCCCATAGCCTCCACCTGCGTGATTTGACGCGGCGGGATACGCACAAAATGCTCATCATTGCCAGAGTGGGTACTTTCGGTAATCGCCCCTTCGGGATATGCTCTCGCCAGTCGCGGCGTATATTTGCGCGCATACTGAGATAAACCCCAGCGGGAAAAACAACCGCAAAAGCAGATAACTGGGTCAAAAGGAGTCGCCAGAATTTATGGGTATCATCTGGAGTGAGCTTGTCTTGCTGTTCAACACCAACCCCGCCCTTATCACGCTCTTCTGGACGGTGATATCCTTCGGGTTTGGGTTGTGGTACGGCGACAAGAAAGCGGTCTCCAGGTACCGGCTTGATAAATTCAATGCTGTTTCCGACCCGATCGAAGTGTTCCTCTGGAAGGAGCTCGAAAGACTCAAGACGGGGCGAACTGAGTACGGCGGAAAGATCGTCGACTTTGACACCCTCTGCATCCACCTCCCACGCCAGGAGCGCCAGCCCTACGAGCAGGCCGTTGATGAATATTTTTCGGCGCTTAAAGCCTCCAGTCATCGCAGTGCTTCCGGGCAGGTCATAGTCACTCCCGACACTCAGGCCGCTATTACGGCCGTCGAGAGGCTTCTGAGGTACGCGAAACATCGTTGATTGATGTGACATGTCACGCCTCATTGTCGTTGCAGGTAAGGTCTGGGTGGTTGTAAGGGATCGCTTCATCCAGATGACACAGGATTGCAACATCCTCAGGAACGCCCCGCTTTTCCCATTTGCCTACAGCCTGACTACTTCTGGCGCTTCCTCGGCGCGGAAACCTGCGACCAATGGCCGCATTTGTCTTGAACTTCTGCTTTAAGATTTCGTATAGAGTCATACACCACCCAGATGGAAACTATTGTATCCACGAAATGTAGCAAATAGAATCCAAAGTATCAAAGATATTTGCTACTTTAGTTTCATCACAATTGGAGAAACATCTATGAGCACACTGGCAGAGAGACTTAATGCCGCACGCATTAGCGCCGGGCTAACTCAGGCGGCATTGGCTAAAAAGGCGGGCGTCACTCGGGTGGCAATAAGCAAGGCTGAGCAGGGCCTAACCAAAAGCTTTAATGGGAACACCTTATTCAAGATTGCTACAGCACTAAGTTGCAACCCTCAGTGGCTCCAGTCAGGGAGGGGAGATGAAAAGGCGTGGGAAACAAACATAAAATCCACAACCCAACCTGAACTTAGGTATAGCTATCCAGTTTTAAACTGGGTGCAAGCTGGTAATTTTGCTCAGTGTGGTGATAACTACAGTATGCATGACATTGATAACTGGAGAGAATCGGTAAAATACGCAGGAGAAAGAGGTTTCTGGCTTGAGGTTCACGGCGATTCCATGTCCTCTCCTGCGGGCGTTAGTTTTCCCGAAGGCATGTCAATATTAGTAAACCCAGAAGCAGATCCTTACTCAAATGGCTATGTGATCGCTCGTAAAAAATCAACCGATGAGGTCACTTTTAAGAAGTACGTTTACGATTTAGGTAGAGAGTTTCTAGCCCCTTTAAATTCGCAATATCCAGTAATAGAAATGGACGATGATTGCGAGATCGTGGGTGTCGTTGTAGATGCTAGGTGGGATATATTTTAATTTTAAATTCAAAAAGATGCCGGGAATCCCGGCTTTCTTTTTTCTATTATAGAAAATAAAGTATCAAAAATTACTTGCACGAAAATGATACTTTAGTTACCTTTAATTCATCCAATGGCTACCACACGGGATGAATATGAAACTGAATACTAAAAAACAAGATGCCACATACTGTCTGGATGAGTTGGCAAAACTAAGGCATCTACTGTCTGTTCTGTGTCAAGCGATAAATAACAACAACCACGAACGGGATGATATTGAAGGCTCGGCGGATTCAACTCCGAAGTGCAACGCTAAGCCGCCAATCTTAGCTCTGCAAACACCACAGACGGTTGCCTGAATCCGAGACACTTGCGTGGCCTGCTGTTCAGCGCCCCCTGGTAGTGCTGTAAGTCTTCTTCTGACACTGTCCGCAGGTCAGTTCCCTTCGGGATAAACTGCCGTAACAGTCAACAGCAGTCGAACTTTGACCCACCTTTGTTTAACAACAGCAGTTGTAATTTGACCCACCTGATCACTCAGG
>NZ_CBFFRL010000205.1:0-7755 GCF_965644215.1 Phytobacter sp. V69 | reverse complement strand
GGCCTCATTTCTCGCTGCCGTCCAGATCAGATGCATCGCTCTCTGGGCTAAAATCTTGTGACGACACTATCTAATCATTTTTGGCAATATCTGGCACAGTTTGACCGTGGTATTTTGATGGGTATGATGCATCGGTATGCCATGGATTACGCCGATACCTGGCTCTACCCGGGATATGTGTCGCTCAGCCATGCCCGAGAGCTGGAGGGGATATTTGGACCTTATGATCTCCGTCGTACTGCGAACACGCTGCTGCATGAGGCCGGCTCCCATTCTGGCTGGATAGAAAAATGCCTGGCACACGAACAGAACGGGGTGAGGGCGGTATACAACAAAGCTGAATATCAAGAGCAAAGAGCATCAATGCTACAAGATTGGGCTGATATGATTGATGCGCGGGGAGCAGGTCAATAAAGCAGGCTAATTTATTCAATAACCTGCTTTACTGTTCACGGATGCACGATAAATTACATCCCGATGTTAGGTAGTTTTTCACCAGCCATAAGACGACGTTCAATATGTTCCAGCGTCACATTTTTGGTTTCCGGGATAAGCCAGAACGTTAATGCAATGAAGGCCAGATTGAGTGCGGTGTAGAGCCAGAACGTACCAGCCGCGCCAATCGCGTCAAGCAGGGTCAGGAAGGTTGCACCGATAATCATGTTCGATACCCAGTTTGTGGTGGTAGAACAGGTAATACCGAAATCACGGCATTTTAAGGGCTGGATCTCAGAGCACAGAATCCCTACTACCGGTGCAGCGCTCATCGCATAACCTGCAATACACATCATTGTCATACCGACTGAAAGCCAGGATAGACTGCTGGAGGGTGAACCGTTATCGAATTGCATGAGGCAGTATCCAAGGATCAGCGTACCGATAGCCATCACGCTAAAACCGATTTTAAGTGCAGGTTTACGCCCGGCTTTATCGACGGTGAATACAGCAATAAAAGTGGCGAACATAAACGTTAGCCCAACCACAAGGGTGGCGATCATCTGTTGTTCAGTCGTTGTAAACCCAGCCATTTTAAAAATGCGTGGCGCGTAATACATAATAATATTCATGCCCGTGAACTGCTGCATCGCCTGCAATAACATGCCAAGGTATACGGCTCTGCGCACATTGTGATTAGCTTTAAACAACTGGAAACCACCCTGCGTCAGCTTCAAACTTTCGCGAATCTCGTTGAGTTCATCACGTGCCTTTTCAGACGTGTCACGCAACATACGTAATACTTCTTCCGCCTCAATGTGTCGCCCTTTTTGTGCCAGCCAGCGTGGGCTATTGGGCAGAAACACGACCAGAATAATCAGCACAACCGCAGGCAGCGCCAGCACACCGAGCATTGCTCGCCAATTGCCGCTGTAGCTGAAAGCAGCATCGGAAAGGAATGCCAGCACAATGCCTAAGGTGACCATCAATTGATACATGCTGATCATCTTTCCACGCACATTTTCGCTAGCCATTTCGGAGAGATAAAGTGGTGCAGTGTAGGAGGCAATACCGACCGCAATGCCCAGCAGCACGCGGGACAGCAACAACACCTCAACATTTTCGGCGAAAGCAGAGCCAAGTGACCCTGCGACAAAAAGTATTGCGCCTGCCATCAGGCTGTATTTACGGCCAAGACGAAATGATAACCAGCCATTGAAAAGTGCACCTAGCGCTGCGCCAAGCATCATGCTGCTGACCACCCACTCCTGCAAACGGCTGGAAAGCGTAAAATGTTCGGAGATAAAGGGAAGTGCACCGGAAATCACCCCGATATCCAGACCAAACAACAGTCCCGCAACAGCCGCCGAGATAGAAACAAACAAATTCATGCGCCGGGTATCGCGTAGCGCGCGCGGTAAGACTACAGAATCACTACTTATAGAAGCCATTTTTCCTGCCTGCAAAAAATAAGGTATCTAATGAAAGTAAATCAGCACTGGGCTAGAGCGTCAGTGTGTGACATGCGAAGATATGGACTAATTTGCTGTTGTCGTCGTTTTTGTGATGGACTTTACAATTACACAAAAAAACATAAAAGTTACAATATTTATTAATCACTTAATTTTAAATGACATTTAAAGTTATATGTCCAATATATATGGATTTTTTGATTTAAAGAATATGGATAAATTAAGTGATATTTTGAATATTCTTACGTCTCGATGTCGATCTTTTGAGGGGCTAAAAGGACAGTGCCGTCTGGATAAGGCCATCAGATTGAATAGCCACAGATAATCCAGACACTTTAAACGTGAGCGGATGAAAAAATCTCTGGAAAGCAGAAAGACGCTCGCAGTGTGGTGGGATACTGAATTTGGCCCTGCACAGCGTTGCACCGAGTGAATTGTCGAGCGAGATTCAAAGACCTATTGGATGTTATCGAATGCTTCTCTCTAATTTACGTATCATCAAATCAAAGCTCTGGAGAATGTCTACGAACTCGTCCATCGAGTAAAATGCGGGGCGTGGGTAGGGCGGTGTGCGATTTTCGCAGCCGGAGACTTGCAATAAGTCTTTGCTGAGAACGACGAAAGATCCCTCTTCAGCAATTCCAGCAGTGTTAATTCGAAAATGTGTCTCAACGATCTCACGCCCCTGGATAATGAAATTCAAACCGACGCCCTCAGGCAGCGCCAGTAGCTTATAAACCGAGCCAGGGCCGGACAATTTTTCCAGCTGAATGAGTCCGGAAGTCGCCGCCATCACGTTTTTAGCAGAAACTCCGATTTTAGGAGTCCCGGAACGAAGTGGATGAGCATCGCAAAGGGCGTAATACGACTCGTGTGTGCCGACTTCGATGGCGGTTTTGAGAAACGGGGACATGTTAACTCCTTCGGTCGTTTATGGTTCAGGGCCTTGATTGTTGATAGAGGCGCTCAAACTTCGCTTTTCGTCACCATTGCAAATTGCAGCGCTGACCAGGAGCCTATCAAAATTTCCTTGTTCGCTCAGAAGCAGAGGCTATCCGATGCAACGACAATGGAATTTTCTATGGTATTTCTCGCCATATGGATTTTAATCATCATTGATGTAAAGCGGAAATTTCGGATGTAAAAAAATGGAGTGGGGATAAGCGTTATCGCTTCTGCTCATAAACGTTGAAATTAAAGACACCAGTAAGCCTCGTGCTGCTGGTGTTTTTTTATGTGTGGTTAGCAGATTGATGATATGTAATATGCAGTCGCTAACCAGGTATCAGAAGCCGGTTTTCTTATATTCCACATAAAATTTAAAGGAGTTCGCGCTATGCAGCCTGTACGTTTAATGGGGGACGGATATGAACCTCATGTAGAGCAAACCGGAGAGCAACTAAGCTATTCATTGCCCGTGGATTCCGGGTTTCTCAGTTTTAGCTTCACGTTTGATATTCGCCAGACCGACCTGGATATTCTGCTTTCCGATGGCTACAGGCGTGCCGTCCTTGAAGTCACGGCTCATACCTTACTCCAGGATTCGACACTTCGCGGAAATCCCCGTTTCACGCAAAGCGATTTTGATAGTCTGGTGTCTGATACACTCCATTCGACGAGCGATTTACTCCAGGCTTTCATTACGCAGGTAAGTCGGGAGCATCACATTGTCATTGAGAAGTATGTGCAGGATATTTTGAAAAGACGCCTAACCAACCGATAGTCTCCCCACCATTCCTGGCATTAGACGCAGTTCCACTTTTGTGCCACCCTTTTTGGCTGAGTGTTCAGCGCATTACCCATCAGCATTTTGCACGAAACGGAACACGGACTTTCGGCTCATCTCACTCGGCAGACACGCGCTATGTTTAAAAAACTGCTCTCCAGCCTGACCGGCAAAAAAGACAAACCGCAGCCCCCCGTTGAACCAGAACAGGCAAATTCCGTAGAGGCACAACCGCCGCAGGAAGAGATGATCGTGGCTTATGACGCCAACGGTCGGCAGATGCATATCACCCGCAGCGACTGGCGCAACAGCGTTTTCCTGCCGGGGCTTGAACAAAAGTGGGGCAGCGCGGCAGAACTTTACGATGCAATCCTGGGCGGTCTGAACGATGGTTTTGCTACCGACCTCATTCCTGCCGCCGCGCGTCTGGTTGAGATTGATGACGATCCCGAGCGCAGCCATACCATTCAGGGCATTGTTCTGATGAAAAATAACCGGCTGGCAGAGGCGGAAAGCACGCTACGGGCGGGGATAGATAAAGTCGGCGCGACGGGTATTTTGCTGACCAATCTGGCAAAAGTGTTTGCTGAGCGCGGTGATGATGCCCGCGCCGACGAACTACTCTGGCAGGCTATTGAAGCCGATCCGAATCAGGATAACGGGCTGCTCTGGTGGGCGAGTACTAAGCAGGAGCGGGAAGGGGATGCGGGGTATGTCGCGGGGCTTCGTACCGTCGCGGCGCTACCCGGCTCCTGGCGTGCACAGCTTTGGCTGGCGCGCTATCACCTGGAACATCACGACGTTGCGGCCGCCAGAGCATTGTATGATGAGGTGCTGGCAGGAGGCCGATATGACGGCAGTTCGCTGATGATGATCTCCGGCGATCTGGGCAGAAACGGCGAAATTCCGCTGCTGGTCGAATTGATCGCCCCCGTCTATGACGAACGCCGCCACGATCCGATGGCCGGGATTAACTTGCTACGTGCTTATCAGGAGCTGGGCAACCCCGATGCAGGCGAAAAACTGTTGAGCCGGATGTATGCGCTGGATTTTCCGCCGCTCAAACAGTATCTGGACGAATCTGCCCATGTCTTCCAGAAAATGCGCGAGCAAAACGAGCAGGGCACCCCCACCGATCCGGGCGAGGTGGAAATCAATACCCTGGCCCTTTCGCAGCCGATCTGGCAGTACGGATTATGTAAGGCCGACTGGCTTTTCGCGCAGAAGCCGGACGAAGCAGACATCCTTGGCTTCTTTGTGCTGAGCAAAACCGGTGATGACGCCACGCCTTCCGAGTCGCAGCGTGAGGATGACCTGGGGCGCCTTACCCGCGCCATCCCGCTGTATCTTGCCGAAGCGGCCCACTACTGGAGTGATTACGCCGCCCGTTGTTATGTTCAGGTCGCAGCGGGCATCGGGCCAGTCGTCTCAACCCAGGCATTTGATGGCAACGGTTTATTCGATCTTGTCCCGCCAGAAATGAAATATTTCGTGACCGGGGAGATAGGATGTTCGGGAGAGGGAGAGCAGCGCCAGTGGCAGCTTACGCTTAGCCTTTGGGATTGTTCGCAGCGAACCCTGTGCAGTACTGAAAGCGGCACGGTAGCGCAGTCGGAGCTGGGTTCACTGGTGCTCAACCTGGAAAAGCGGCTGTTGGCAAAGATTGGGTCGATGAATGCCCAGCCGCTGGATGCGTTCTACGCCCGTCCGTCTGATGAGGCGATGGGCATTTATCTTGGCGAGCTGGGGCAGGCGTTTATGCTGACGCTGGTGGCCAATCAGCAGGTGCCGCGCTCTGCACTATGGGGTGAGCGCACAATGCTGGAGTGGCCGCTGAATATGGCACTGCAATGGCCGCAGGTTCAGGTGCCGAAGCTGATGTATTTCTCCGGGCTGGGTAAAGCCTTCGATTACCAGTCAGAGGTGCTGGGCGAATATAAAAAGCGCACGCTGGAACTGCTGCGCACCGCCACGCAGGAAAACAGCCCGGCGGCGCAGCTGGCACCGTTAGTCTGGAAAATATTTGGCATGGAAGACGATCTCAGTGCCCATCAGCAAAATGTTCCCGTGCAAAGCGGCCCGGCCTATACTGAGTGGCTTACGCGCGTAGCACAAAAGTAGAAATGTTGAAGGCCGGAATAATGCGGAGGAGAGATGACAACGCGGGATATTGAACAACGCTTCTGGCGCTCTCCGCTTGTGCCGTGGATTGAATGGCGTTCCACTGAACAAAGTACGCAGGCTTACAAACTGCACCAGCATCCTCAGCTGTCGATTGGCGCGATTATCGACGGTGAGACCGTCACACGCTGCAGTGGCCGCGAGCATCATCTTTGGCAGGGCGATATGGTGCTGATTGCCCCGCGCGAAGCGCACAGCTGTAACCCGGCAGGCAATGCACCGCGCAGTTATCATATGCTGTATCTTGATGAGGCCTGGTGCCTGCAACAGTTGGGGTTTCCACAGGAGGGACGCCTTCATTGTGGACAAACGCTGCTGCGCGATCCCCGGTTTTTCACCGCCTTTATGCGCATTATCGCCCTGATGGAGACTAACCAGACCGAAGCGTTGCATGAGGCGGTACGCGTGCTGCTGGTCTGCTTGCCTGGCTTGCAGGCTGCGGCGAAGCCCGCCGAGTTTTGCGACCGCATGCAAACGACACTGCTGGCTGATATTCAGCAGCCTCCGTCGCTGGACTGTCTGGCACAGCGTTATACGTTGCGCAAAGAGACCCTGATTCGCCAGTTTAAGCTCGCGACAGGGCTGACGCCCGGTGCCTGGATCAATAATGCCCGCGTGGAGTTTGCCAAAGCGCAGCTACGGGCAGGGAGCGATATCGCCGATGTCGGCTATCAAAGCGGTTTTGCCGATCAAAGCCATTTTCATCGTACGTTCGTCAGTTTTACCTCTTCCACACCCCGACAGTACGCGCAGGGGCGATCAATATCAGACAATAATTAAGCCGACCAACGCCATACAGTGACTTCGTCTTTTACTGATGAGGTTGCTATGTCGCTGTTACCCGAATTTATTCCCGCTGCGTTTCCCCTGCTTGCCCTTTCACATTTTGTTGCGCTGGTGAGCCCCGGTCCGGATTTCTTTTTACTCGCCGGTTATGCCATTCGTTATCGCCTGCGGGGCAGTGTCGGGATTGGGCCAGGGATTGCGCTGGGCAATGCGGTCTATATTGTGCTGGCGATGTTTGGCTGGCGGCTGTTGCAGGATTATGGGATACTGTTTCGGCTGATTGAGGTTGCTGGTGCGCTGTACTTAATCTGGATTGGCGGGCACCTGTTACGCAGCCGCAAACAGGCCCTGGCGCTCAACGCCACCGGGATGGACTGCCCGTCGTGGCGAAAACAGTTTCTGCTGGGGCTGGGTTCTGCATTGCTCAATCCCAAAAATGCGCTTTTTTACCTGGCATTAATGACGTCAATTCTCGGTGCAGGGGTAACCTTTCCACAACAGGTCTTCTCCGGCGCATGGATGAGCCTGGCGGTGCTGGTGTGGAATCTGGCTATCGCGGCGTTGATAGGATTGTCCGCCATACAGGTGCGTATCACATCATATGTGCACATTATTGAGCGCGTAGCCGGAGCCGTCCTCGCCGGATTTGGCGCGCTGATGATCCTGACGATGGTGCGTCATGCTGTGATGTGACAAGGCCCACGTGAAGACGTGTGATAATAAAAACAGTGCGTTAGCGTTGTGCGGAAGAATCGATAGGTTGACTTACTTGCTGTGACTGGAGCTTATCCTGATGATGATACCAGGCACCAATTGAGGAATAGATAAAACGGCCAAAGAAAAATATAAAGCTAATAAGCAGTACGATACGGGTCATGCGACTGTCAAATCGATGTCGTTTTCGCATAGGGGTTGCCTGACTCACAAAAGGTTCCTTAAGGTATACCCTAAAAAAAGGGCGACGCTGACATTAAGGCACAGAGTGCAGACAAGGTCAATTCTTCACCACGTAAAATTTCGTCAGAGGAAAATATTAATCGGTTTTATATAAAATAAATTAAGTATTTAAGGCGTGAATGCTAAGGAAGGTGCGATTTAATCGTCAATTATGAGAACATAACCCTTTCTTTGACATAGACTTTTCACGATGCCCGC
>NZ_CBFFRL010000204.1:0-7846 GCF_965644215.1 Phytobacter sp. V69 | reverse complement strand
CAGCTCAGCTAAGGTAAGGCTAATACAGCTAAGGACTCCACTGAACCCCACCGATTAAATCGCACCTTCCCTAAGGCTCAACGTATTCCTGCCGAATTTTAGGTATAAAAAAAACCCACTTCCGCAGAAGTGAGGTTTTATCAGAAGACATGAATGGCTTATTTGTTCAGTTCAGCCAGCGTCAGCCAGGTTTGCACCACGGTGTCCGGGTTCAGGGAAAGGCTATCGATGCCCTCGTCCATCAGCCAGGCCGCGAAATCTTCGTGATCCGACGGGCCCTGCCCACAGATGCCGACATATTTGCCGTGTTTCTTGGCTGCGCGAATCGCCATCGACAGCAAAGCTTTCACCGCTTCATTACGCTCATCGAACAACTCAGAGACCACTCCGGAGTCACGATCCAGCCCCAACGCCAGCTGTGTCATGTCGTTTGAGCCGATAGAGAAGCCGTCGAAGTGTTCGAGGAACTGGTCAGCCAGCAGCGCATTCGACGGGATCTCGCACATCATAATGATCTTGAGTCCGTTTTCGCCGCGTTTCAGCCCCTGACGCCCCAGTTCTTCCACTACCGCTTTCGCCTGCTCAACGGTACGAACAAACGGGACCATGATTTCCACGTTGGTCAGCCCCATCTCGTTGCGCACGCGTTTAACGGCGTCACATTCCAGCGCAAAACAGTCTCGGAAACTGTCGGAAACATAGCGACCAGCGCCACGGAAGCCGAGCATCGGGTTCTCTTCATCCGGCTCATAACGTTCACCGCCGACGAGGTTGGCGTACTCGTTGGATTTGAAGTCAGACAAACGCACGATCACGCGTTTGGGATAGAACGCCGCCCCCAGAGTGGCGATGCCTTCGGTCAGACGCCCCACGTAAAACTCTTTCGGCGAATCGTAGCCTTTCATGATTTCGCGGATTTCGTTTTGCAGTTTTACGTCCTGGTCATCAAACTCCAGCAGCGCACGCGGGTGCACGCCGATCATACGGTTGATGATAAATTCCAGACGAGCCAGCCCGACGCCTTCATTCGGCAGGCAGGCAAAATCAAATGCTCTGTCCGGGTTGCCGACGTTCATCATGATTTTGAGCGGCAGCGCAGGCATTTCATCAATGCTCGAACTCTTCACGCTAAAGTCCAGCATCTCGGCATACACGTAGCCTGTATCGCCTTCGGCACAGGAGACGGTCACCTTATCGCCATCCTTCATGCGCTCCGTTGCGTCGCCGCAGCCGACAACCGCCGGGATCCCCAGCTCACGTGCGATGATCGCCGCATGGCAGGTACGCCCGCCACGGTTGGTGACGATAGCCGCCGCTTTCTTCATGATCGGTTCCCAGTCCGGGTCGGTCATGTCGGTCACCAGCACGTCGCCCGGTTCGATGCGATTCATTTCACTGATATCGTGAATCACTTTCACCGGACCGGCACCGATACGCTGGCCAATCGCACGCCCTTCGGCGATGATTTTGCCCTGCGCATGCAATGTGTAACGCTCCATCACTTTGCCCTGCGAGCGCACGGTTTCCGGACGCGCCTGCACGATAAACAGCTTGCCAGTATGTCCGTCCTTCGCCCATTCGATGTCCATCGGGCGGCCATAGTGTTTTTCAATCTGCACAGCCTGTTTTGCCAGTTCCTGCACTTCCTCGTTAGTCAGCGAGAAACGGTCGCGGTTAGCTTGCTCGACGTCTTCGATACGCACCTGTTTGCCATGCTCCTGCGTCGGGGCATAGACCATGCGAATTTTCTTCGAGCCCATTGTGCGGCGTACGATAGCAGGACGTCCCGCTGCCAGCGTTGGCTTGTGAATGTAGAACTCATCCGGGTTGACCGCGCCCTGCACCACCATTTCGCCCAGCCCCCAGGCCGCGGTAACAAATACCACCTGGTCGAAGCCGGATTCCGTGTCGATGGAAAACATCACGCCGGAAGAACCGATGTCTGAACGCACCATCCGCTGCACCCCAGCCGACAGCGCGACGCCGCGGTGATCGTAACCCTGGTGCACACGGTAGGAGATGGCACGGTCATTGAACAGGGAAGCGAAGACGTGCTTCACCGCCACCAGCACTGCGTCATACCCCTGCACGTTGAGGAAGGTTTCCTGCTGGCCCGCAAAGGAAGCGTCCGGCATATCTTCTGCCGTCGCCGAGGAGCGCACAGCGAAGGAGGCCTGGTCGTCATCAGCAGACAATTTGGCATAAGCCTGATGGATTGCATCTTCAAACGCCGGCTGGAACGGGGTATCGACAATCCACTGGCGAATCTGCGCCCCGGCTTTCGCCAGTTCGGAAACATCGTCAATGTCCGTTTTCTCCAGCAGGTCATAGATGCGCTGATTCAGGCCACTTTGTTCGAGAAACTGGTTAAACGCATCGGCTGTGGTCGCAAACCCATTGGGTACGCTTACGCCCATACCGGACAGATTAGTAATCATCTCACCAAGGGAGGCATTTTTGCCCCCAACTCTGTCTACATCATTCATGCCGAGTTGGTCATACCAAAGCACCAGCGGAGACGAGCCATTGTTGGACATCTAAACAATCCTTTTGTGATATTTGAATGGGGTAATAAAGCATTTGCTACCGTTTCATCCTGGCATAATTATTCCGCCTGAAAAAACGGTGAATCGTTCAAGCAATTTAAATTTTTGTCTTTTCGGATAGTTTCCCGTCAATTCTTAAGTCCCTGATAATCAGATAATCCTGAAAACCATTCTTTTTTTAAGCTCATAATAAAAATGAACCGTACTTTTCATTAAAAACAAAAATAGTGTTTCATTTTAAAATTTCGGAAAAGCCTCTACGCAGAAGCGTGACTTTAATTTATGCTTTCAGATAATTACGCATGACAATCAGGAAGGGTAAAATGGACACAGCTGTTGACCGCCAGGTTTTTTATATTTCCGATGGTACCGCTATCACTGCAGAAGTATTAGGCCATGCGGTGATGTCGCAATTCCCCGTCTCCATCAATAGCATCACGCTGCCCTTCGTTGAGAATGAAAGCCGCGCCAGAGCGGTAAAGGACCAGATTGACGCTATCTATCAGCAGACAGGCGTGCGTCCATTAGTGTTTTATTCCATTGTACTGCCAGAAATTCGCGCCATTATTTTACAGTGCGAAGGATTTTGTCAGGACATTGTTCAGGCACTGGTTGCACCGCTACAACAGGAATTAAAACTCGACCCGACACCTATTGCGCATCGCACCCATGGGTTAAATCCAGGCAACCTGACGAAATATGATGCTCGCATTGCCGCCATTGATTACACGCTGGCACATGACGACGGTATTTCGTTGCGCAACTTGGATCAGGCTCAGGTGATTTTGTTGGGTGTTTCGCGTTGTGGAAAAACGCCGACCAGCCTTTATCTGGCAATGCAGTTCGGCATTCGCGCAGCGAATTATCCCTTTATTGCCGATGATATGGATAATCTCGTTCTCCCGGTTTCGTTGAAGCCTCTTCAGCATAAATTATTTGGTCTGACCATTAATCCGGAGCGTTTAGCTGCCATCCGCGAGGAGCGCCGGGAAAATAGCCGCTACGCCTCGTTACGCCAGTGCCGCATGGAAGTGGCAGAAGTGGAAGCGCTTTACCGCAAGAACCAAATCCCATGGCTAAACAGCACCAACTATTCCGTTGAAGAGATCGCCACCAAAATTCTCGACATCATGGGGCTCAATCGTCGCATGTACTAATAAGCTAGTACATGAGTAACGAATTTGCTATCATGCTGGCCTTTGATGTGATGCGTATCACAACCTGCTATTGAATTAAGCAAGGATTGGTTTAAGGTGTGCGCATCGCCTCCGGCATTTGGCCGTTTGAGCACAAAATTTTGAGAATTCTGATGAACAAAACCGATGAACTTCGCACTGCGCGCATCGAGAGCCTGGTCACCCCGGCTGAGCTGGCGCAGCGGCACCCCGTTTCCCTTGAGGTTGCGGAACATGTCACGCAATCCCGACGCCGTATCGAGAAAATCCTGAACGGTGAAGACAAACGCCTGCTGGTGATTGTTGGTCCCTGCTCGATCCACGATCTGGATGCCGCAATGGATTATGCCCGTCGCCTGCAGGGATTAAGGCAAAAGCACAGTGCGCAACTGGAAATTGTGATGCGCACCTATTTCGAAAAGCCGCGCACCGTTGTGGGCTGGAAAGGATTGATTTCGGACCCAGACCTGAACGGCAGCTACCGCGTGAATCACGGTATCGAACTGGCTCGTAAACTGCTGCTTGAAGTGAACGAACTGGGCGTGCCGACGGCAACCGAGTTTTTGGATATGGTCACAGGGCAGTTTATCGCGGATCTGATCAGCTGGGGCGCGATTGGCGCGCGCACCACCGAAAGCCAGATCCACCGCGAGATGGCTTCAGCACTCTCCTGCCCGGTTGGCTTCAAAAACGGTACCGACGGGAATACCCGTATCGCGGTGGACGCGATTCGCGCTTCCCGCACCAGCCATATGTTCCTCTCGCCGGACAAAACCGGGCAGATGACCATTTACCAGACCAGCGGTAACCCTTATGGGCATATCATCATGCGTGGCGGTAAAAAACCGAATTTCTACGCTGATGACATTGCCGCCGCCTGTGAAACCCTGCGTGAATTTGATCTGCCGGAACAACTTGTCGTCGATTTCAGCCACGGTAATTGCCAGAAACAACATCGCCGTCAGCTCGACGTGTGTGATGACATTTGTGCGCAGATTCGCAATGGTTCAACGGCCATTGCCGGGGTGATGGCCGAGAGTTTCCTGAAAGAAGGTACGCAAAAAATCGTCAAAGGCCAGCCGCTGGTGTACGGCCAGTCCATCACCGACCCTTGCCTGAGTTGGGAAGACAGCGAACTGTTACTGGATAAACTCGCTGCTGCTGTTTCATCACGTCTGTAATCCCCTCTCCCGTCGGGTCTCCCGGCGGGACACTTTTCCCTACCCCAAATGATTGGTTATACAAATAATACTTGCGGCTTATCTCACAAGTATCAATAATAATTCTCATTGTTATATCTAATATCGTTAACGCAAAATGTCCAACAGGGATACCACGACCGCTACGGCAGAGAAACTGCCCACCAGCCCAACCACTATTCTTCCTGAGGATCGCCGAATCAACAGCAAAACGCTGTTGGGAGATGCGGCGCGCGTTGTCATAGAGCATCAGGGGCAAGAATATCTGCTGCGACAAACACACGCCGGAAAACTGATTTTAACCAAGTAGACATTAGCTTGAGCAGCTGACTTCCAGCCGTTTCCCCCAGTCTGGCGGACGGCGGCTGTAGTCATCATTGCGCTCGGCATAAGGCTCACGCAATGCCGCATGCAGACGCTCCAGCTCTTCGGTGTTCCCCTGCTCTGCCTGTTCAATCGCCCGCTGGGCGAGCCAGTTTCGCAGTACCACCGCCGGGTTCACGCTTTGCATCTGCTGCTGGCGCTGCGCATCAGGAATGTTCTCCTGCGCCAGACGATCCCGGTAACGGCGAAACCAACTGTCAAATGCCTCACGATCGATAAACTCATCACTTAACGCGCTGCTGGCGCTCATCTGCTCGCTATGGCTTAACATGCGGAAAGTGCGGGTGTAATCGCTGCCTTCACGCGCCATCAGCGCGAAGAGTTCACTCAACAGCACATTGTCGTCCTTCTGCTGGCTAAAGAAGCCCAGTTTCTGGCGCATCAATACGCCGTATTCGGTCAGCAATGCCGTCTGGTAGCTATCCAGCGCCGCGTTGAGCACATCGGCACTCACAAACGGTGACAGGGTTTGCGCCAGGCATTGTAGATTCCACAGCCCGATGGTTGGCTGATTATCAAAGCTGTAGCGCCCCTGATAATCCGAGTGATTGCAGATAAAACCGGGCTGGTAGTCATCGAGAAAACCGAAGGGACCGTAATCAATCGTCAGGCCCAGAATCGACATGTTGTCGGTGTTCATCACTCCGTGAGCGAAACCAACTGCCTGCCAGCGAGCCATCAATGCAGCGGTACGGGCGATGACATCCCGGAACCAGACCTCATACTTGTCGGCAGCATTTTCCAGATGCGGCCAGTAATGCCGAATCACAAAATCTGCCAGCTGGCGGACCTTCTCCGGTTCGCGGCGATAGTAGAAGTGCTCGAAGTGACCAAAACGAATATGGCTTTGCGCAATGCGCATCATCATTGCCCCCTGCTCGACGCTTTCGCGATAAACAGGCGTGTCGCTGGTGACAATTGAAAGCGCACGGGTCGTCGCAATACCCAGATGGTGCATGGCCTCGGAGGCCAGACTTTCGCGGATGGTTGAGCGCAGAACAGCGCGACCATCCCCCATACGGGAATACGGCGTAAGCCCGGCACCTTTGAGATGCCAGTCCAGCGTCGTACCGTCAGGCAGCTGTTGTTCGCCGAGCAAAATGCCGCGCCCGTCGCCCAGTTGCCCCGCCCAGACACCAAACTGGTGGCCGCTATAGACTTGCGAAAGGGGCGACATTCCCGGGAGTAGCGTTTCGCCACCCCACACGCCTGCGCCTTTTTCGGGCGCAAACAGAGCAGGATCGATGCCCATGGTTTTCGCCAATGGCGCGTTGTGCCAAAGCAGCCGGGCGTTACTCAGCGGTATTGGAGACAGTGCGGTATAAAAACCTGGCAGCTCATCGCGCCAGCGGGTAATAAAAGACAGGGCCATAATTCCTCCTGTCTTTATTGTAGTGTGTTTACATGATGTTAAACAGAGGTTAAGGCCAGGGTTATCAGTGAACCAGACTGGTGATCATGGAGGCAGGCACTGCCGGCCACAAATTCCCCTGCATCGCATTGAACTGATACGGCTTGACCCGTTTTAAGGTTTTTTCATCATCAATACCGCCGATCATCACCGAACGGCAATAGGGGGAAATTTGCGAGACAATCGCCCGCATAAAGGGTTCGAACGAACGCGACATCAGGCGCTGATGCACGAAATCTTTATCCAGTGCGACCCGATTAAACAGCCCATCAAAAATGGCGCGGGTAGAGGCAGATCCGGCACCAAAGTTTGCCAGTATCACAGAATAACGTTCGCTCAATAATACGAGTGAATGATTTTCTTTGCCTTTTGTTAGATCGGGATAATTCTCATTTACGGTAAATTCAAGGAAAGGATATTTCGCTACCTTCTCGGCAAGTTCAACATTGGAAATCAACGCGTCGACAATAACCGGCGAAATATTTATCCAGGCAAGAAGTTGATGCTGAATAAAGAACAACTTACAGGATTCCAGTAAATCTAATTGCTCAGCAAAAAGCGTCAGCGCTTCGTCTGTCGTCAGGCGCGGCAGGATCTGCTCGGCAGGCGCATGTACAGTACCGGCCCCGACAAAATTGACCAGTATTTCTACCCCGACAAGGGTACCGTAGCCGTTGCGCGCAGGCTTTAATAAAAACTCTGAGCGATAAGTGTCATCAAACGAAACGATCATGGCGCCAACCCCGCGTTAAGGGTGATATCCGGCATCGAAAAACCAATGCGCACATGTTTCAATGTAGTTGAGTTTAATAAAACTGGCTTCATCATTTCCCATTATATTGTCGAAAAATTCCTTCTTTTCGTGATCAAGCTTATCCTGGTTAAATTGCCCATACCAGCGCCCGCCACGATGTAGACAGTCCTTTAAGGTAACGAATAGTTAAATAAGAAATATTGAAGAAAGAATGGATGAATGATGAGGAAAAAAACAAAATTTGCGTTTAGTTCACAAAAGCAGCGGCCGGGTTAGCCCGTCGCTGCTTGCGAACAATGGGATTAGGCTGTGTCCCTTAATTGCATAACCTCTTGTAAAACAATCGGATGCAACCCAGCTTGACCATTGAAAGATAA
>NZ_CBFFRL010000203.1:0-7922 GCF_965644215.1 Phytobacter sp. V69 | reverse complement strand
GATTCAGGCAACCGTCTGTGGTGTTTGCAGAGCTAAGATTGGCGGCTTAGCGTTGCACTTCGGAGTTGAATCCGCCAGACAATAAGTGG
The DNA here is from genome assembly GCF_965644215.1 of Phytobacter sp. V69. NCBI lineage: Bacteria > Pseudomonadati > Pseudomonadota > Gammaproteobacteria > Enterobacterales > Enterobacteriaceae > Phytobacter > Phytobacter sp. V69. Next base: position 7,833 of record NZ_CBFFRL010000203.1, on the reverse strand, counting down.
TAAGGCGGATGCGGTAATTGATGTAATGAATATTAATAAGTATCAGCCTGGCGAAGAAATCTTTTTAAGATATTCCAGAAAAGAGCCGGAGAAAGTCGTCGTGGATATACCTCATCCTCTTCTCAAACGACGCTGATGATTTTGATGGGAAAAATTATGTTATTCATTGCAGGTAATGGCACCACCATCAAATACGATCCCAAAGACCCCAAAAGAATTGCGTTATACGACCGGCCACTCATATTAGGCGAATAAGGTATTACGGATGAAAATTATCAAACCCTTGCGCCTGAGCGTGCTCAATCGCCCCTTTCGCTGGCAGGGTAAAAATCATCTTGGCGTCTCAGTCATGGCGCTGACGGATATGGGGGAGAACCCGACGCTGCGCCCGGAGATGGAACTCTGGCAGCTTGCCGCCAGTGAACTGCAGAGCAGCGGCGGCGTGATTGATATGGCGATGCCGAAAACCCGCGCGGAATTCCTCGCCACCGGGCATGCCTATACCCATCACCAGCAGGAAAAAACCGCCGTCATGGCGCGGGTGGATATCGACAACCTCAGCAAATCGCTGGTGGTGTTCGGCGACCGTTACTGGTCGGGTAGCAAAATAACCCCTCCGCAACCTTTCGGCGAGATGCGTCTGGACTGGACGCGCGCCTGGGGTGGCACAGGCTGTGAGGAAAATCCGCACGGCGTGGGGTTTCGCCCGGAAAACCATCAGGGACAAACGTTCCATCGCCTGCCCAATATTGAGCCACTCCACGGTCGGATGACCTCGCCGAAACAAAAGCCAGAGCCTGCGAGCTTCGGGCCCCTGGATCTCAGCTGGCCGCGCCGCTTTCGCCGGATGGGTAAAAGCTATGACGCTAACTGGCTGCAAAATGATTTCCCCGGCTTTGCCCGCGATATCGACTGGACGGTGTTTAATGCCGCCAGTCCTGACCAGTGGTGGAACGATAGGGACGCACTGCCGGAGCAGGCATCGTGGCGTATCTGGAACATGCATCCGCAAAAGGCCGTGCAGGAAGGCACGCTGCCACCCTGGCAGGCGCGCTGTTTTATCAGCCGTCTGCGGCAGGATGAGACCCTGTTTGAAGAGATCATCCTGCGTGCCACGACCGTCTGGTTTTTCCCGCATCTCGAACAGATGGTGATTATCTGGCAGGGGCACATTCGCATTAATGAAGACGACGCGGCGGATGTGTTGCACCTGATGCCGGCGCTCGAAAAAAACGGTGCCAGCCGTTCGCTCAACCACTATCGCAAAGTCCTCAGCCAGCGGCTGGATAAAGAAAAAGGGGCGTTGTTCTCGTTTCGCGAGAAGGATTTGCTACCGGAGTCGCTGATCGGCCCCTGGCTTGATAGCGACGTTCAGCAGACGTCGAGCCCGATGCGCGACAACATCAAAAATCGCGAAAAATTACTGCGTGAGCAGTACCGGGAACGTCTGGAAGCAGACGGGCGCGATATTGGCGATCTGCTCGACGGTGGTGAAGAACCGGCCATTCCGACGCTCGATGAATTGCCCGAGTTTATTGAAAAAATGGAACGCCAGGTACAGCAGATCCAGGCCGATGCAGAGCAGCGCAAAGGCGAAATGGAAGCGAAGTACCCGCACAGTGATGATCAACTGCCGCGCGGGCCGGAATCGCTGCATCGTATGCATGAAATGCTTCACCGTAACAGCAGCATCATGAGTGAGAAAAAGCGCGAGCAGGCGTGTGAGGCGTTGCATCAGATGTATCTGTCGGCGGTTGCCCAACAGCCGCCCGCCGTGCGCCTGACGGGGGATCTGGCGGAGATTATTCGCCAGCGTGCACAGCGGACGCTGGCGCAAGGGGGCGATTTTAGCGGTATGGATCTGACCGGCGCTGACTTCTCCGGCATGGATCTGAGCGGCGCTAACTTCACAAAGGCGCTGCTGGAATGCGCAGATTTTCGCCACAGCAAACTGGATGACGCCTGTTTTGCCGGGGCGATGCTTGCCCGCACGCAGTTTCAGAAAACCTCATTACAACGCTGCGATTTTACCGGGGCGAGCCTGGCGCTTGCGCAGTGTCAGGACAGTGATTTTAGCGGCGCACGTTTTAAAGAGACGCAGACACAGAATGCGTTATTCGAGGCGTGCATCTTCGATAACGCCAGCATGGATGGACTGCTGCTGCGCGAAACCGGGCTGAGCCGCTGCCGCTTCCATCACGCCTCGCTGGACGGCTGCATCTTTATGGAACTTACCCTCGCAGAACCCGATTTTCACGGCGCGCGGCTGCACAAATGCGCGTTTATGCAATCGGTGCTGGTGGCGGCGGTGTTTAGCGCCGCCCGGCTGGACAGTACCTCCTTTGTTCAGACCCAGGCGGAACAGGCGTGCTTCACCGGGGCTACGTTAATCGCCACGGCGATAGCGGCTGAAAGCACCTTAGCGGGTGCCGATTTCCGCCAGGCCTCGCTCAGCCAGTGTAACTTGCGCCAGACGCCGCTTGCCGGAGCGCAATTCACCCTGGCAAAGCTGGAGAACTGTGATTTGAGCGAAGCGGATTGTCGTGGCAGCCACTTTGTCCAGGCAAACCTGACGGGAAGCCTGTTCGTACGCACCGATTTTCGTGACGCCGATTTCACCGATGCCAACCTGATGGGCGCGCTGTTGCAAAAAAGCCAGCTCGGCGGGGCGACGTTTAGCGGGGCGAATCTGTTTCGCGCCGATCTCTCGCAGGCGTTCATCAGCGATACCACGCGGCTGGACGGGGCGTGGACGAAACGCATCAAAACGCTGCCGAAACGTGATGGAGAAGTGATATGACGATGCTCACCGCAGCGCAGCTGCAACAGCGGGTAAAAGGTGGCGAGCCTGTCAGTGATCTGTCCCTCGACGGGCTGGATTTGCAGGGTTGCGACCTGTCCGGCGGCATTTTCCAGGACGTCTCCCTCAATGGCGCGAACTTGCAGGGAGTGAATCTACAGGAAACGGTGTTCACCGAATGCGCGCTAAACGGAGTCAACCTGCGTGGCGCAGGGCTTGTCCAGACGGTGTTTAACCAGTGTGACATGGCAAACCTGCAGGTGGATGAAACGCCGATCGATGGAGGTATCTTTAATAACTGCACGTTGACCGGCAGTCATTTCACGGGCTGCTCGCTACAGGCCGTGCAATTTATGCAGTGTCAGCTTGCCAACAGTCATTTTGATCGGGCGACGGCGGAGCGCAGCGTCTTTTATGAATCACCGCTGGCTGATGCCCATTTTGCCCAGTGTCGTTTTCTGCTGACCACCTTCTATGGCATCGACCTGCGCACGACGCTGCTTGAGGGCAGTCAGTTCGAGCGTGTGGTCTTTTTTGACTGCGATCAGCGTGGTAAACACTATGCCCGGCACGGTTTTACCGGCTGCCAGTTTACCGACAACCAACTGGACGGCGCGGATTTCAGCGGCGCCCAGCTCACCCAGTGCAATTTTAAAGGGGCGTCGCTACAGGCTGCGCTGCTAAACCAGGTCAACGCAACCCAGGCGCTGTTTATGGAAGCGAATCTGCGCGGCGCGCAGTGTCGCGGTAGCCTGTTTGATCAGGCTATTTTCGTCGGTGCCACCCTCGAGCAGGCCGATTTCAGCCAGAGCCGCCTGTTTCAAAGCATCCTGCAACAGGTGAATGCCGCCGGGGGGCGTTTTACGCTCTGTGACCTGACCTACAGCGATTTTACCGGTGCAGATCTGCGTCTGGCAGATCTACGCGGTGCGACCTTTTCCCGTACCCGAATGCACCGGGCAAATCAGGAGAATGCTCAGTTCACCGGGCGTCAGGGCATTCTTGAGTATGACGAAGAATTATTGGCTGCTGAGGCCTGGAGCCTGCAGCGCCAGAGCCGCCGTTGAGGAGAGAAAATGAGTAAAGTGAATCATTTACTGGCACAACCCATTCTGCCACCCACGCAGGCATCGGCGGTGGTCACTCACTGCTTTGCTGACGGTAGCCTGACGGTGGAAAGCGAAGGGCGAGGCTGGCACTGCCGCCGGGCGGCGAGCTGTGTTATCGCGCCGCAGACGGGGGATACGGTGCTGATTGCCAGCGTCGAGAGCCAAATCTGGCTGCTGGCGGTCCTGGAACGGGCAAACCCGCAGGTTGCGGAGCTGAGCGTGCCGGGGGATCTGCATATTCGCAGCGAAGGGGAGCTGAGCCTGAGCAGCGACGCGCTGCGCGTGAGCGCCAGCCAGGGGGATTGCCATATCGATGAGATGAAATACAGCGGCGAGAAACTCTCGGCGTGGGTCAGCCTGTCGCGCGTGGTCGGCAAACGGGCGGAGTCCGTCTGGCAGACCGTCACACAAATCAGCCACAGCCTGTTTCGCACCACCAAACATACCGAGCACGTGCGCGCCGGGCAACTGGATATCAAGGCGGAAGACTATGCCCGTCTGCATGCACATAACACGGTGATCACCTCGAAGGCGATTACCAAAGTCGATTCTGAACAGATTCATATGGGATAAGGAGCCGTCATGTTTGCGAACTGCCAGCTTTTCGGGGTGGATTTGGCCTTTCCGGACGTCTGCCTGACGCCAATGCCCGCTCCCACGCCCATTCCCTATCCGGATATCGCGCTGGGGCCGACGGCGATTCCCAATGCGCTCAATATCCTGTTTATGGGAATGCCCGCGCACAATATGGCGACCATCACGCCACTGACTAACGGCGATAACCCTGGCGTAGCGACAGGCGTGGCCTCCGGTACGGTGATGGGGCCATCCCGGCATCTAACCGGGTCGTTCACCGTGCTGTTAAAAGGCACGCCCGCCACGCGATTGACCAGTATGAGCCTGCAAAACTCGACCAATGCGATCGGTATGCGCATTGTCCCGAGCCAGTTCAAAGTGCTGATGCTGGCACCGTAATAACCGGGCAGGAGTGGATTCAGGCATGAATATCTCTACGTTTGATATTGTGAATGTCGTTGCGACCCTCGTGCTGATCGTGATTGGTTTCACCCTGGCAAAAAGGGTGGCACGTAATCTTCAGCGTAAAGAGGAGGATATTCTGGCGAATGGCAGCGATGTCGATATCACTATTCTGTCCATGAAGCAAAGCGGGTTGTTTATAAATAACAATCCGGTTATTGAAATGTCTTTACGGGTGGAACAACCACAGTTTAATAAAAGCTGGTTGGTCGAAAAACATAATGAAACGGCGTGGTTAATTGCTGTGGCGGCTTATCAGGTCGGCAATGTTTATCAGGGTAAGCTGGGACAAAAAGACAAGAACCTGGTCTTTGTGAAAGACGGCAGTGGCAAACCGCTGCTTGCGATACGTTAATGTTGATACCTTTGACTGATATTACGTAGACAGAAGAGACAAAAATACGCCCTATCAATAGAGCGATAAATATAATGTGCCAATACCCATTGGTAAATACGACTTGCCTGACTGCCCCTAATCGTTGCAACAACACACCGCAATTACCCTTTTCTGGGTGAATTATCTCTATTGAATGGCACAGGCGCTGACCTATTACGCGCATTGCTATCTGTAACGGAATGAACCTTATGCTCAACCGTATTACCGTGCAGCTTCCGGTCGAAGGGCTGCTGTTCTGGAAACTCTCAGGGCGTGAAGCGCTATCAGAACCCTATGCGCTTGGCCTGACGCTGCTTGGCACCGATGCGCGCATGGATCGTAGCCAGCTGCTGGGCAAGCCCGTCACCGTGACGATCCCAACGCAGGATATGACATCCCCGCGCTATTTTAACGGCAAAGTGACCCGCGTGGCGGTGAGCGCCGTGGAGCTGTCCGGCACCCGTTATGCGGTTTACCAGCTCAACGTTGAGTCTGAACTGTGGCCGATGCACCGTGACCGCAACCTGCGTATTTTCCAGGGGCAGACGGCGCCGCAAATCGTCAAAATGCTGCTCACCGAAAGTCAGGTGAACATTGAAGACAAGCTGACCGGTAGCTACCGCGTCTGGGACTACTGCGTGCAGTACCAGGAGAGCAGCTTCGATTTCATCAGCCGCCTGATGGAGCTTGAAGGCATTACTTATTTCTTCCGCCATGAAGCGGACAGGCATGTACTGGTGCTGACCGACGCTGCCACTCAGCATCAACCCTTTGCCGGTTACGAAACCATTCCCTACCACGTGACGCCGTCTGGCGGCAGCACGGACGAAGAGGGGATCAGCCAGTGGGCATTAACGGATAGCGTGACGCCGGGGATCTACAGCCTGGACGATTATGATTTTCGCAAACCGAATGCCTGGCTGTTTCAGGCCCGCCAGAACCCCGTCTCGCCACAGCCCGGCAGCATTGATGTGTATGACTGGCCGGGACGCTTTGTCGAACACGATCATGCGGATTTCTATGCCCGCATCCGCCAGGAGCGCTGGCAGGTGGAACACCAGCAAATTCACGCCAGCGCAACGGCGTTAGGCATCGCGCCGGGTAACACCTTTACGCTGCATAACGCGCCGTTTTTCAGCGACAACGGTGAGTACCTGACCACCGAAGCGAACTACTGGCTGGAAGAGAACAGCTACGCCAGCGGTGGTGGGTCGGAAACAATGCACCGCATTGATTTCACCGTCATTCCCTCTTCGGTTACGTATCGTCCGCTGCAAAAAACCGCCTGGCCGCGTACCTATGGGCCGCAAACCGCGAAAGTGGTGGGGCCACAGGGCGAGAGTATCTGGACCGATCGCTATGGACGGGTGAAGGTGAAGTTTCACTGGGACCGACTGGCGAAGGGCGATGATACCAGTTCCTGCTGGGTGCGTGTCTCCAGCGCCTGGGCAGGGCAAGGTTTCGGTGGGGTACAGGTCCCGCGCGTGGGGGATGAGGTGGTGGTCGATTTTATCAACGGCGACCCGGATCGGCCGATCATCACCGGACGTGTGTATAACGAAGCCAGTATGCCGCCGTGGGCGCTCCCCGCCGCCGCAACGCAGATGGGATTCCTCAGCCGCTCAAAAGATGGGTCAGCCGACGCGGCCAATGCCCTGCGTTTTGAGGATAAGGCCGGAGAAGAGCAGGTGTGGCTGCACGCCGAGCGCAATATGGATGTGGATGTCGAGAATGACGAAACGCACACCATTGAGAAGAATCACACGCAGTTCGTTGGTGAAAATGAAACTCTGCGGGTAGCGAAGAACCAGGAGGCAGGGGTTAAAGAAAATCTCACCAGCCTGACGGGCAATAATCGCGACGATAAAGTGGTGAATAACTTCACTCTTGCTGCGGGGGGCATGCTGCGTATCGAATGTGGCGAAAGTGCAATTGAACTGCTTAAAGACGGTACCATCAGCATTGTCGGCAAAACGTTCAATTTCACGGCAACAGAGAGTGCACAAATCAATACGCTTAGCGGCGATCTGCACCTGAACCCTGCTGATGGTGGTGCCGGAACCCTTGCTGTTGGCTCGAACCAACAAAGCGTAATACAGCAGGAAGTAGATAGCTTTTTTATCGTTAATGCCAATAAATAAAGGGATGCGTTATGGCTGAGTATATTCTTCAGGAGGCGACGCTCGCTTTACCTGATGTTTTTAAAGACCGCACGATGAATCTTTTTACCCTCAATGATACCGGTGCCAGCGACTTTACCTTTGTGGTCTCGCGAGCCGGGGCAAAAAACGGGGAAACGGTCCAGGCGGTTGCCGCGCGTATCGCTCGCGAACTTGAGGTTACCGTGCCGCAATTTCGCATGGAGTTGACGCAGCAAACGTTGATAGATGGTGAGCTGGCGGTGGCGTTGTATTATCAATTTAAAAATGGTCCTGCATTAGATAGTGTCGTCACAAGATTTTAGCCCAGAGAGCGATGCATCTGATCTGGACGGCAGCGAGAAATGAGGC
>NZ_CBFFRL010000202.1:0-7933 GCF_965644215.1 Phytobacter sp. V69 | reverse complement strand
GCGGGCATCGTGAAAAGTCTATGTCAAAGAAAGGGTTATGTTCTCATAATTGACGATTAAATCGCACCTTCCTTAGATGAGATTTGCCGCCCATTATCACATGCGGTCTCCTCGTAAAACATAAAGGCCCATATTCTGGGCCTTTATTGTTTAGAAGGTATAAAACAGGTTTTTCGGTTTGCTGTGGCTGATGATAACCGCTAACGGTAGCCAGAATAATATCCAGGACTCTCTGGGATTACTGATAATAAACATCCCCTGAGACGACATAAATATCAGCGCAAAGATGAACAGCGCGGCTTCGTGACGCTTGTCTTTGACATATTTACCCATCGCGAAGACCAGGCCACAACAGATAATTATCACTAAGGTGAAGAGACCCAGAACTCCACCTTTCAGCAAGGTTCCGAGGTAGACGCTGTGGGTCGTGGTAATGTGCTCGCCGCTGTAGTTAATAAAATCGAGATCGAAAGTAAAGCCACGGCCAAGCCACCAGTGGGAGGTCATTTCCTGTAGCGTATGTTGCCAGATACTTAAACGCAGCCCACTCTGTGTGCGGAGCGCCTCAAAGCGTCCCACGAGCAGATCGCCCGCCGAGGTAAAGAAGAAGATTGCCGCGAAGACGATAATCAGCCCTGCGCCGATAGCCAGATTGCGCCGTGTCAGTAATTTGAGATGCAATGTGAACAGGAAGGCGATAAACAGCGAAATAATCGGCCCACGGCTTTGTGTAAGCAGCATCATAAACAGCAGGATGACGATCGGGATCCAGTAAAACGGTTGCTTCTGCTCCTTCATAAGGATGCAGGAGAGCAGTATACCCACGCCGCAATAGCCCGCTAAATCAATCACATTCGTCGGACCAGGGTTACTGAGAGAGACCTGACGCAGTGTCAGCACCAGCGAGTAGTCGGTTATGAGAGTGTACACAGACAGAACGGTAATCCCTGCGACCACGCTTAAGAGCGCAATGTGCCGACTCCGGGGGTTTTCCAGCAGGGTACCCAGAATAAGGACATAGAAAAACAGATAAGTGCCATGGGTTAATGTGGAACTGAAACGCGGCGGTTTACTTCCCCAGAAATTGCTCAGCGAGAAATAAAGAACAAAAACAACGATCGCAACAAATGTCAGCCCTTTACCACGACAGCTTTGTGCCAGCATGCTCAGGTTATGGCGGCTTAATAATGACAGAACAAATAATGCCAACGTGATGTGAAAAAGGTTGTTAGCGCGTGTTGAAATACAAAAAATGGCACTAAAAAAAAGAAATAAATAAAAGAAAACCGGATAAGCGGTGTTGGACTGCTTAGCGATTGTTGAAGTAATCATCAAAAGATACCTTAGTAAAAACTGCATCAGGTACTGCGCTGTCTAAAGAAAAATTCACGACCGTGCTCTTATTCTCTTTGATTATGCGTGCTGCATGGGCGAAAGACGGCATAACAAGGTTGTCGACTTTTGTTTCCAGGTAGGACGGTAACTTATTTTCTGCTGTCTCATAAAAACGCGGCTGGTGGAAGTTGTTCATATCCAGGCCACTAATGAGAATCGTGTTAAACCCCATAAAATTCAGAATCTGCAATGCCCAGTACACGACGGTACCCGCATCAAAAATCCCCTGGCGGATGTCGGTACTAAAACAGATATCGTTGCGCCCATCGCAAAACTGCATTGGCGCACTGGTGTTATAGGCTTCCCATTTCCGGTCTTGCTGAACTTTTGGCTGATAGATTTTATAGCAGGCGTCTTCAATCAGGGCTAAACGGCATTTGAGCTCGGCCGGATAGCGATCCAGAATTTTGGCGATACCGTGCATGGTGGTAAACAACAAAATACGGCTGTCAGCAATAATGGTGCGAATAATATCGCTGCGTTTGTCGAAAAACTCCATATCTACAATGGTATAGAGTGAGAATTTTACATCCAGCGACAGTGAATAGGCACCGTTAACCCCCATCACCGGGACATCAGCAGGCAGCTTTTTGAAATCAATACGTCGCGTCGACGGGCCGGTGGCCGTCAATAAGACTTCCCCTTTTGCGCTGTCTTTCAGCTCGCTGAGTGACACCAGAGGAACGGGTAACCCTATGTAATTCAGTGCGCAAATCTCACCACTGGCGGCTCGCTGGATTTTTGTCCACGGCCAGAGATTCTCGTTATGGCGGAAACTGCGCGGGCGCGTATAACGGTAGATTTGCTTAAAGAGTGATCCCATTACACCCCTGCCTGACTTTGAAGATGTGCATAAACGCGAGCGGCAGAAATATCGTCCGTGCGGTTTCCTGCTTCCGGGCGCAGGCTGTGCTGATTTTTACCGTAGCCGCCGATTAACCCTGGGTCCGTTGGCCCATAGAGCGTCACATTGGGGCGATCCAGCGCTGCCGTCAGATGACTCAGACCGGTGTCGACGGAAACCACGAATCTCGCCCCCGCCAGCACTTGAGCAACATTTTCCAGGCTCATACGCGGCAGGACGTCAACAAAATCATAGCCTTCGGCAAGACGTTTTGCTCGCGCCTCTTCATGCGGCGCCCCCCACGGCAGCTTGATTCGCATGCCGCTGCCAGCCAGCAGGCCAATCAGCTCGCGCCAGTGGCTTTCAGGCCAGTGCTTATCATCACGCGTTGTTGCATGTAAAAAGACGGCATAAGGGGTTTTCAGGCTGCTGCTGTTGGGAAAATGGCGGGCAATGGCGTAGTCACCCTGCGTTTTCGGCTTAGCGTAGCCAAGGCTTTTGGCGAACAGTTCACGCGTACGTTCTACCGCATGCTGCTGCTTTTCAATGTGGTGGCGGTGATTGTAAAACAGGCTCGCCAGCGGTTCGCGCGCGGTTTGCCAGTCCATCCCGTGCTTAATGCCATGGGCCAGTCGCGTCACCAGCGCGGCGCTTTTTACCAGCCCCTGGGCGTCGATGATGGCGTCATAGTATTCGGCCTGCACGGCGTGGCGAAACGCGCGGCGCTCTGCTTTCACGGGGGCGGAAAACCACGCTTTACGCCAGCGGCGGATCGCCACAGGAATAACCCTGTCGACCGCGTCATGCCATGAGGGGATTTGCGCAAAGTTTTCTTCCACCACCCAGTCAAAGCGAATGCCGGGAATGGCCTGTACCGCGTCGGTCAACCCAGGCAGGGTATGCAATACGTCACCCATCGAAGAGGTTTTAACGATAAGGACCCGCATTCGTTATCCTTCTTCGTTCAGCTGCAGGGTGTTCAGCTCGCTCAATACCTGCTGTGGGGTAATGTCGATCAGGCTCTGGTGATAGCCTTCTGCTGCATCACCTTTGCGTACTTTGTGGTAGCCGGTAATCAGGCGAATCACGCGCGCTTTGTGCGACAGCGGCGGGGTGAAATCCGGGCTGCTGGGGCCATAAAGGGCGACCAGCGGGCGATTGAGCGCCGCGGCAACATGCATCAGGCCCGAGTCATTGCTGACGACAGCCTTACAGGAGGCGAGCAAAATGACGGCCTGTTCCAGCTGGGTTTCCCCGGCCAGATTACGGCACCAGGCCTGCTGCTCAACGCTCAGCGTGGCGAGGATTTGGTTGCCTGCTTCGTGATCTTTCGCCGAACCAAACAGCACAATCTGGAAGCCTTCATCGATCAGCTGTTTTGCCAGCTCAGCGTAGTGGTAGTGCGGCCAGCGCTTGGCGGGACCAAATTCTGCACCGGGGCAAAAACCGATCAATGGACGTTCTGCGGAGAGGGAAAAGGCGGCACAGGTCTGGGTTTTTTCGCCCTCGGATACCTGTAACTGTGGCCACAGCAGGGGTTGCGGCAAATCTTTTGCCGATGTCATCACACCTTTGTCGTACGCCAGCGCGACGTAGCGCTCGACCATGAGCGGCCAGGCCTGCTTATCGAGCACGCGAACATCGTTCAGTAAGCCGTAGCGCATTTCACCGCGCCAGCCGGTGCGATGAGGCACGTTGGCAAAGAACGGCACCAGCGCCGACTTAAAGGAGTTTGGCAGGACGTATGCCCGGTCATAGCGTTTTTCCCGCAGGCTGTGACCCAATTTGCGGCGCTCGCCAAGCTCCAGCGCCCCGTGGCCCAGCGGCATCGGGATCGCTTCATTCACTTCCGGCATGCGCGACAACAGCGGACGGCACCACGCAGGTGCCATCACGTCAATTGAAGCCTGGGGAAAGCGCACCTTGAGCGTGCGATAGAGACTTTGCGACATCATCATGTCGCCCACCCATGACGGGCCAATCACCAGTATTTTCATTCACTTTATCCTTCAAGCTGTCTCTGCGTTGGCTGCCTTCATTCACCCCAGTCACATAGTTATCCTATGCTCCTGGGAATTCACTCAGTTGCCGCCTTGATACCGCTTTAATGATTTTGTGAATTCTGGTTTAGCCAGGCCATATATTCCGTTACGCCTTCGGCAACGGTCTTGAATGGCTTATCGTAGCCGGCTGCACGCAGGTTGGTCAGATCCGCCTGGGTGAATGCCTGGTAGCGGCCTTTCAGTTTTTCCGGGAACGGAATGTACTCGAGGCTGCCTTTTTTGTGGTACGCCAGCGCGGCATCTGCCACGGCCTGGAAGGACTCCGCACGGCCGGTGCCGAGGTTGAAAATGCCGGAGACGCCGTTTTCCCAGAACCACAGGTTTACCGCCGCCACATCACCCACATAGACGAAATCGCGTTTAAAGTTGTCGCTGCCTTCGAACAGTTTCGGGCTTTCGCCATTATTCAACTGGGTGTTGAGGTGGAATGCCACGCTTGCCATGCTGCCTTTGTGGCCTTCACGCGGCCCGTAGACGTTGAAATAGCGGAAACCGACAACCGGAGAGTTCGCTTCCGGCAGGATCTGACGCACATATTCATCGAACAGGAATTTAGAGTAACCGTAGACGTTCAGCGGTTTCTCGTATTCGCGGGATTCGATGAAGTCAGATGTGCGGCCACCGTAGGTTGCAGCGGAAGAGGCGTACAGGAACGGAATTTCGCGCTCCAGGCAGTAGTGCAATACCTCTTTGGAGTACTGATAGTTATTATCCATCATGTACTTACCGTCCCAATCGGTGGTGGAAGAGCATGCGCCTTCGTGGAAAATAGCCTCGATTTCGCCGAATTCTTCACCTGCCATAACCTGGATAAGGAAGTCTTCTTTGTCCATGTAGTCGGCAATATCCAGATCCACCAGGTTCGCAAACTTGGTGCCGTCTTTCAGATTGTCCACCACCAGAATGTCGGTGATGCCTTTATCATTCAGGGCTTTAACGATGTTGCTGCCGATAAAACCCGCGCCGCCGGTAACGATAATCATAACTATGACCTTTGAATTATGGAGCTCCGAGACTATCTCAGACACTAATAATTCTTATCATACCATCTCATCGCCCACCCGACAGCCATTCACGGACAGGCCATAATCTTACACGTGATTTATGCTGCAAAATGTTCAACAGGTGATGCGTCATCTCGTATCAACGTATAGCTTTGGGTAATATGTGCCGAAATTTGCCCAGTCTGGAGAATTGCAATGCGTGGGGATTTTTATCAGCAGTTAACGAGCGACCTCGAGACCGCACGTGCGGAAGGGTTGTTTAAAGAAGAACGCATTATCACATCAGCCCAGCAGGCTGATATCACCGTGGCGAATGGAAGCCACGTCATTAACTTCTGTGCTAATAACTATCTGGGCCTGGCCAACCATCCTGATCTGATTAACGCTGCGAAAGCGGGAATGGACAGCCACGGTTTCGGCATGGCCTCTGTGCGCTTTATTTGCGGTACACAGGACAGCCACAAGCAGCTTGAAAAGAAACTCGCTGACTTCCTCGGCATGGAAGAGGCCATTCTGTACTCCTCCTGTTTTGATGCCAACGGTGGCCTGTTTGAGACCCTGTTGGGCGCAGAAGACGCCATTATTTCCGATGCCCTGAACCACGCCTCCATCATCGACGGCGTGCGCCTGTGTAAAGCGAAGCGTTTCCGCTATGCCAACAACGACATGGCTGAGTTAGAAGCGCGTCTGAAAGAGGCGCGTGAAGGCGGTGCTCGCCATGTGCTGATTGCCACCGACGGCGTGTTCTCAATGGACGGTGTGATCGCCAATTTGAAAGGCGTGTGCGACCTGGCAGACAAATACGATGCGCTGGTGATGGTCGATGATTCTCACGCGGTGGGGTTTGTCGGTGACAATGGTCGTGGTTCGCACGAATACTGCGACGTCATGGGCCGTGTGGACATCATCACCGGTACGCTGGGTAAAGCGCTGGGCGGCGCGTCCGGCGGCTATACGGCGGCGCGCAAAGAGGTGGTCGAGTGGCTGCGTCAGCGTTCACGTCCGTATCTGTTCTCCAACTCGCTGGCCCCGGCGATTGTCGCTGCCTCCATCAAGGTGCTGGAGATGGTGGAGTCAGGCGCTGAGCTGCGCGATCGCCTGTGGTCTAACGCCCGTCTGTTCCGCGAGAAAATGAGTGCAGCAGGCTTTACCCTGGCGGGTGCCGATCACGCCATTATCCCGGTGATGCTGGGCGATGCGGTAGTGGCACAGAACTTTGCCCGTGAGCTGCAAAAAGAGGGGATTTACGTGACGGGCTTCTTCTTCCCGGTGGTGCCGAAAGGCCAGGCGCGTATTCGTACTCAAATGTCGGCGGCACATACGCCAGAACAAATTGAATGTGCGGTGGCTGCCTTTATCCGCATCGGTAAACAACTGGGCGTCATCGCCTGAGGACGTAAGATGAAAGCGCTATCTAAGTTGAAAGCGGAAGAAGGCATCTGGATGAACGATGTTCCGGCTCCGGAAGTCGGACATAACGACCTGCTGATTAAAATCCGCAAAACCGCGATTTGCGGTACCGATGTGCATATCTATAACTGGGATGAGTGGTCGCAAAAAACGATTCCTGTCCCGATGGTCGTCGGGCACGAATACGTGGGTGAAGTGGTCGGTATCGGCCAGGAAGTGAAAGGCTTTAAAATCGGCGACCGCGTCTCCGGTGAAGGCCACATTACCTGCGGCCACTGCCGTAACTGCCGCGCTGGCCGTACGCACCTGTGCCGCAACACCGTGGGCGTGGGTGTCAACCGTCCAGGCTGCTTCGCCGAGTTCCTGGTGATTCCGGCGTTTAACGCCTTCAAAATCCCGGACAATATTTCCGACGATCTGGCCTCTATTTTCGACCCGTTCGGTAATGCGGTGCACACCGCGCTCTCCTTTGACCTGGTCGGGGAAGACGTGCTGGTTTCCGGCGCAGGCCCGATCGGCATTATGGCGGCGGCGGTAGCAAAACACGTTGGCGCACGCCATGTGGTTATCACTGATGTGAATGAATACCGTCTGGATCTGGCGCGTAAAATGGGTGTCACCCGCGCGGTCAACGTGGCGAAAGAGAGCCTGTCCGATGTGATGGCGGAACTGGGGATGACCGAAGGCTTTGACGTTGGTCTGGAAATGTCTGGCGCACCGCCCGCGTTCCGCACCATGCTCGATACCATGAACCACGGCGGTCGTATTGCGATGCTGGGTATTCCGTCGTCGGATATGGCTATCGACTGGAATAAAGTGATCTTCAAAGGTCTATTTATTAAAGGTATCTATGGCCGCGAAATGTTTGAAACCTGGTACAAAATGGCGGCATTAATCCAGTCCGGGCTGGATTTGTCCCCTATAATCACCCATCGTTTCGGCATTGATGACTTCCAGAAAGGATTTGATGCCATGCGCTCAGGCCAGTCCGGTAAGGTAATCCTTAGCTGGAACTGAAAATAAAGACGCCTTCGGGCGTCTTTCTATTATCCCCCTCACATTCCCACTCTTAAATCGCACAAAAAGCACAATTTCCGTAACGTTGTTCTACATTAGAACGTAAAGTCCGTTGACGATCTGTTTAAGGAAGGTGCGATTTAATCGGTGGGGTTCAGTGGAGTCCTTAGCTGTATTAGCCTTACCTTAGCTGAGCTGTA
>NZ_CBFFRL010000201.1:0-7961 GCF_965644215.1 Phytobacter sp. V69 | reverse complement strand
AATTATCTTTCAATGGTCAAGCTGGGTTGCATCCGATTGTTTTACAAGAGGTTATGCAATTAAGGGACACAGCCTAAACCAGATAACCGTATCCCAGGCGGCGTGATCGTTGAGTAACGCTTTCCAGCTTACGGCTTTTGAGGCGAATAAATACGCCGCCAGCCCCAGCCCGACGGAGGTTGCGGAAAGGCCGGTAACCAGACTTGTTCCCCAGCCAATGAGCGCCAGAACAAATCCGAACGCCACTTTCTTTTCCGCGCTGCTCATCGCACCCAATTCGACCAGGGACTGTTTCCCCATGGCTTTGGCTTCGGGCGTTCGTTTCAGCTGTGGATTCAGTAACTTGTACACCAGCAGAGGCATCAGGCAGAAGCATGCCATTGCCGGGACTACCGCGGACACAAACCAGCTACTCCAGGTGATATCAACACCGAGCGAGGTTTTCGCCAGGCTGCCGACCAGCGGGTTTGCCGCCATCCCGGTGAGGAATATCGCCCCGGTGATGGGGGTAAACTGAAAGCACACCATGGTCAGAAAATCGCCGATGCGTTTACCCGATTCGCCGGGTGAGGAGCCCAGAACTTCGTTAATCGAACGCGCGATGGGAAAAATAATCCCCCCTGAACGCGCGGTCACTGATGGCATGGCAGGGGCCATGATGAGATCCGACACGCCCAGTGAATAGGCGATCCCCAGGCTGCTGCCGCCAAACAGCGACAGCATCTTATACGCGATGCGTTTGCCAAGCCCGGATGTCACAAAGCCCAGCGAAAGCACATAGGCACAGAAAATCAGCCACACCGTGCCCGAAGCAAACCCCGATAGCGCTTTTGCCTCTGGCAAGGTTTTGGTAAAAATCACCACGCTAAGGGCAATCAGCATCACCGCACCGGACGGGAGAGGCTGGGTCAGGATAGCGGCAATGGTGGCCGCGAAAATGGCAAACATATGCCATGCTTCCGGAGTCAATCCTTCCGGAACAGGAAAGAACCAGATAGCGGTTCCGAGGATAAGAGGAACCAGAAAGGCGATAACAGATTTCCGTGCAGAACAAGCGGATGGCATATGTCTCTCCTTATCCCTCAGGATTATTGCCGTTGCGCGAATTTTTCCAGAACCCGATCCACCATCTCTGGTGCCATACCCAGATAATTCGCCGGGTCGGTCAGGCGCTCAATAAGCTGCGGATCAAGGCGACTGGAAACCCCTGGCATGCTGTTCAGCACATCAGCCAGTCGTCCCCCTTGTTCGTTCACCACGCGGCAGGCATCGTACACAACGTCGTGTGCATCCTGGCGGCCAATGTACGGAGCCAGACCCATCATGACGGCTTCGGCAACGATCAGCCCTTTGGTCATATCCAGATTTTTCGCCATCGCCGCTTCATCCACAATCAGGCCGGCGAGCATAAAGTTGGCTTGATGTAACGCCCCGGCGGCGAGCACAAAGCTCTCCGGAATCGCAATCCATTCCGCATGCCACGGCCCGGTGGCGCGTTCTAAATCCTGCACCATCGCGTCCAGCATTAATCCGGCGTGCTGGCGTACCCCTTTTGCACAGGCCAGCATCAGCTCACTGGAAATTGGGTTGCGTTTTTGTGGCATGGTGCTGCTGGCACCGCGGCCTTTCACAAAGGGTTCATACAGCTCGCCGAATTCATTGGCGGCAAGCAGCATCACGTCATAGCCGATTTTGCCAAGCGATCCGGTGATAAGCCCGAGCAGGTTCGTCGCTTCGGCAAAGCCATCGCGGGCAACATGCCAGGTGGAAGAGGGGACGCCCAGCTTGAGGATATCCATCATGGCCTCCTGAACCGCGAGACCTTTATCGCCAAGCGACGCAAGCGTTCCGGCCGCTCCGGCAAATTCCCCCACCAGAATACGTGGCCGCGCCTGGGCAAGGCGCTCGGTATGGCGGTCAAACATATCCAGCCAGATGGCCGCTTTGTATCCGAAGGTAATCGGCAGTGCCTGTTGCAGGTGCGTCCTGCCCGCCATCGGCGTGTCCCGATAGCGGCGCGCCAGACCGGCCAGCGTCAGGCAAAGTTGTTTT
This sequence comes from Phytobacter sp. V69, assembly GCF_965644215.1. NCBI lineage: Bacteria > Pseudomonadati > Pseudomonadota > Gammaproteobacteria > Enterobacterales > Enterobacteriaceae > Phytobacter > Phytobacter sp. V69. The sequence goes on along the minus strand of NZ_CBFFRL010000201.1, from coordinate 5,909 downwards.
AACTCGCTTTCGATAAGGTCGAAGGCATCACGAATTTGCAAGACGACGGCGGTATCCATAATGTCCTGCGTGGTAGCGCCCCAGTGGACGTAGCCGCCTGACTCGCCTGCCTGTTTAGATATTTGGTGCACCAGCGGCAAAATGGGGTAACCGACAATTTCGGTTTCATGGCGCAGCAGGTCAAAATCCAGCGTATCTGCAGTGCATTTTTCCGCGATCTCATCGGCGGCTTCTTGCGGGATAACGCCGCATTTTGCCTGGGCCTGCGCGAGGGCAATCTCGACTTCAACATATTTACGAATCAACTCGTGATCGTCGAAAATCGCACGCATTTCCGGCGTGCCGAAGGAATCCCTGAACAAAACAGAATCAAGCACATTTGAAGGCATAACCACTCCTTGGGGGTCTGATTGGTGATAGACTGCGGGACAGAAAAAACAGTCAGAATCAGGGGTTGCTAACGTTGAATCGGCCATTTTTTTATCCTGACACATTCCGATTTTTCCGGCTTTAAATGTACGGACATTTGAATATGTGCGGACATTTATAATGACCATACAGTTAGCAAGAAAGTGCTATCGCTCACCTTTGTGATGTCGATCGTTTAATTTTTGAAGAGTGAAACGATGAAAGAGTCTCTGTATAAGCAAATGGCCCGTAAGCTGGCGCTGGCGATCACGCAGGGGACATATCCGCCAGGATCGCTGTTTCCAACGGAGATGGAGCTATGTGAAAGCTGGCAGGTGAGTCGTCACACGGTACGCGAAGCACTGCGGGAACTCACGGAGCAGGGGCTTATCAGCAGGCGAAAAGGCGCAGGGACACGCGTCTGCGAACAGAAGCCGGAAATGCAGGATCATCCTCTGGCCTCACTTGAAGATTTACTGGTACTGGCAAAAAACAACCTGCGAGTGGTGAAAAAGACCGATGAAGTGGTGGCAGATTTTGAGCTATCGCAGGTGATTGGTTGTGAGCCGGGTTCGCGCTGGCTGCATATCGCCAGTACCCGCGAAGATCCTCTGCAAGAAAACGCACCCATCTGTTGGACCGACAGCTATACCAGCATTGCGTATGTGAAGGTCGGAAAACTGGTGCGTAGCGATCCGTATGCGCTAATCAGCGCGCTGATTGAAAAGCACTACGGTATCCGCAGCCATGAAGTGCATCAGTCGATAACGGCGGTTGGTGTGCCGGTCAAAATCGCGAAAATATTGGGCGTGGAAGCCGGGTCACCCGCGTTGAGAATTGTACGGCGTTACCTTGATGCCCAAGGGAAAACATTCGAAACCACCGTGTCACTCCATCCGGCCGGACGGTATACCTGCAGTATTGTGCTCAAACATCAGGGTGCCGGTTCCCGGTGAATGTCATTCTCGTCAGAGAAAATGCGGCTCGCTCAGGAGCGAGCCGCATCTCCCTTAAAACATCAGAGTATGAATAATGCTGCGCACCGCAATCCCAACAAGCACGCCGGGGATGACATAGCGGAACAACCGGACGAAGCGGCTGGCGATCCCGAGGAAAATGCCAATCCCCGGCAGATCGAATGTCTGGATCAGGAAACCGGCCGAGGCGTTCACCTGCTCCGGCGTCACCAGCCCTTTTCGCAGCAGTTCTGACATCACGCCGAAGTACGCCGTCCCCCCCGCCAGACACTTGGTGAGCGTTGGCAACACATAGACATCAGGCAGGTTGAACCAGGCCATTACCGGCGAGACTAAGCGTGTCAGAACGTCTATCGCCCCCGCGTCTTTCAGCATGCCGACAATGGTTAACGAGAGCAGCAGCATCGGCAGGGAACCCAGCGCCAGGCGTATGGCATCTGCCCCTGCGCCATTAATGATGCCAATCAGGCTGGACGATGATTTATCGTTAAACGCATCGGTCGGCTCGGCGGTCTGGACGGTGGTGGAAAGCTTTTTCCCGAACAGGTGGTAAGTGACCGCGGCTGCGACCAGTCCCCCAAAAATCGAAATGGTGATGGCACTTCCCCAGTGCAGCCCGTAGGGAATTAACGGGTAAAAGACGTTGCCTTGTCCCATCGCAAACAGCATCGCCAGGGCGGCGGCAAGCTGGCGTTCGGAGGTGCCCCTTTTTTCCATCATCGCCAGGGCGGCAATGGGGGCGGCAAAGCTGACGAAGTTGAGTTGTATCAGGGCGAAGATGGCAACCCCGGAAATGCCGAACGGCTTGAGCACCGGGGTGGTCAGTCGCACGACGGCATCGACAACACCTTTTGCTTCCAGGTACTTCATCACGATGAGCATCACAACCATGACGGGAATAAGCGTGTAAAGCGCGACATCAACAGACGTCTTACCTGCTGACATAATGACATCAATAATATTCATTCATCTATCCAGTGAAGATCCACGCAAGGCAATCTACACCTCCAGGACAGCAAGTAAAATCCATGTCGTGCTTTTATAAATTAGTCAGATGAAAGCGGCCTCTGACCTGCGGGTCTTCATAGGCTTTGCTTTTGATATATCAGCACGCAGCCGGTCCCTGGCCGCCGTGATGATTCAGATGAGATTGTAATATTTGTCCGCCACCGGCAGCGGCGGCAGTGGCCCTTGCCCGGTCATGTCCATCATGTTGCGTTCAATCGAGGTGCAGATGGCATTCAGCGCCAGATTGTTGGGGTGCGTGCCAAACGGATGTTCCATCTCTTCGGCAATCGAATCCCAGGACAGGAAGGCGTAGGAGATAAACACCGACACAAACGGCGTCATCATGTGCAGGTCGGAAACCAGCGCCAGCGGCAGAAGAGTGCAGAACAGATACACCGTGCGCTGCAAAATCAGTGAGTAGGCAAAGGGGACCGGCGTGTTGGCGATACGCTCACAGCCGCCCAGACAGCGCGACAGCTCGTTAAGATTTTCATCGGTATTCTGCCAGACAAAATCACTGATTTTGCCTTCCCGGCGCAGGCGGGCAAATTCTTTGCCAATGAAGATGAGAATACGATTGCAGGACGAGGTACTTCTCAGTATCTCGGCAGCCACGTCCGCAGGCAGCAAACGTTGTATATCCGCAGAGGCATCCGTGTGGCGCAGTTGATGGTTCAGACACCAGCTAAACGCGGTCAGGTAACGGGAAAGCGTCTGTTGGATTGCCGTATCGTCGGGCAACGCGCTGATGGTCTGGCGCATCAGGCTGCGGGAAGTTATCGTCACCGATCCCCAGATGGCCCTTGCTTCGGTGTAGCGGCTGTAACTGGCGTTGTTGCGAAAGCCCAGAAAAATAGCGATGGCGATACCCAGCAGGCTGAACGGTGCAACTGTCAGGTGAATGTTCAGATTTTCATAGTACGGCCAGGCGATGATCGCCACGATAGACATGAACAGGTTCAGTCCTAGCCGGGCGATTATCATGGACAGAACGGACCCATGCCAGTTAAAGAGCCGGATAAACCAGCTCTGGGGTGGGCGTATGATCATACGAATTCCTTTACGGTCTTTTGTTTTATTGTTTGCAGGTGGCCGGTGGAAATCCGGCGCGGAAATTGTAGCCTGATGGGATTTTCCCGCAAGTTAACTGGCACCGTCTGGCGCTATAACGGCACGATTGATTCGTGGCATTTACCGCGCGAAGCCGTATTGGTGGGTTGTGTCCGGCATTGCCGGACCTGATCAGGAGAGAAGGGCGTTAAGCGTTACCGCGCCGAACTGGCATTGCACCAGGCATTCACCGCAACCATTACAGGCATCGGTGGTGATGCCCGGTAAGCCGTTAGCGGTAATCGAACAGGCCTGCGTCGGGCAGGCGTCCACGCACTGTTTGCAGGTGCGCACCGGGTTCACGCAGGCGCTGCTGAACGCCGGGCGTAAGCCGGTATCAAAGCGTGCCTGCGGCTGCAGTACGCCCGCTTCACACGCCTGAATACATAGCCCACAGCCATCACAACTGGCGTATTCAATCGATAACGCCGGCAACCCGCTGTCATGCTTTGCAAGAACCCCCATCGGACAGGCATCGACACAGTGATAACACTGGGTGCACTGGGCCATAAAATGCGCCATTGGTAATGCGCCCGGCGGTAGAGGGTGTTTGGGCAAGCTGGAGGGCGGTTCAGGGGCGACCTGGCGCGCCGCGCTGGCGAAGGCGCGAAACAGTCCCCGTCGGCTGATGTGCCGACGAGACATGTATTCCTGATAAAACTGCTCCGATTTACTCATCCGAAATACAACCGTGCTTCGGCAGGCTGCAGCGCGTTTTGTTGCTGCACGTCCGCCAGAAATGCCGTTGCCACGTCGGCGAGGTGGGCATAGAAGGGGCTTACCGTGTTCCCCTGCAGCAGCATCAGGTAGCGAAATCCCCACGGCAGCAAATAGCGCTCCAGCAGGGTGTTTGCCGCATCCTGGTTCCCCTGTTCAACCAGGGCGCTGTAGGCCAGCAACATCAGCCCGAACTGATCTTCCGGCTCATTTTGTTCCCCGGCAAACGCCAGACCATGGCTGCGTAGAAACGCCCGATACTGCGCGGTGGTTTCTCCCATCAGGAGGTTGTCTTTTTCCAGATAGACCGACCCCCAGGGCGGGGCGACCATCTCACCCTGGCCTTCGAACAGTACCGAAAACTGCCAGATAAGCGCTGCTTCATCGGGAAACGACCATTCGTCGCACAGGCGGGTAATGGCGTCGCGCTCCTGCCATGGGTAGATCTCCGGCAGGGTGGGCAGACAGTCAAACAGGGCGCTGACTTCCGGGCGTTCGGGTGAGTAGTAGAACAGCGCGCCAAGGATACGTGGCAATACCGCATGAGAAGACATTTGTCACACTCCTTAAAAACAGCGGCAGCCAGCGTTTATCTGGCTGCCAGCGGGTTACATCGGTAAGGTCCAGAGGTTGTAAAACGCAATGCGGCCTGCCAGCTCTGCGGCGATAACCACCAGGACGGTTGCCGCCAGGATAACCGGGCCGGTTTTAAAGCGCATCCAGGCACCGGCGCAGACAACGCCGATAGCCAACAGGATAGCCTGCGCGGTAAACCAGCTGGTCTGCGCCGCCGTCAGCACGCCATCGGCGCTCATCAGCGTCGACATGTACCCTGGGCGCAGGCAGAAGCTGGCAAGGATCGCCAGAATGCTGACCACCAGCCCAATGCGACGCAGCCCCAACAGTGCGGCCAGCGCGCCGCCGCCAATCAGCGGTGTCAGCACCATCATCACGACAGTATAAGAGGAGCGCCAGGTCGCCACTGTCGGCAACTGGTAAATGCGCGGAATGGCAAACAGGAACACCACACCTGTCACCGCTGCCAGCCAGGCCAGCCCGGTGAACACTTTGGTTGCGCCACGATTGAGCAGCAGCCCCAGCGAGGCCAGCCCGCCGAAGGCCGCATACAGTGACGAAAGGGCAATTTCATTGCTCATCGGGGAGGCGCCCACGCGGAAAAGCACGTTCATCGCGCGTAGAGGCTGGCCCAGATGGAAAACGGCCATAAACAGGCCAAGCCCAAACAGACACATGCTGGCAAACAGGCCGATCGTTATGCGGCGGGCGTCAACTTTTCCCAGCGTGCCGCCAATCAGTAGCAGGATGAATGCCCCAACGGCGCTTTGGGTGAACACCGTAAAAAAGACCAGCGGTAACTCATGCATGACGCACCTCCCTCAGATTGAGGATGGCACCTTCTTTGTCGCCGGTGGGACGCGCTTTCGGGTGCGCCTTGACGATCAGGTTCGGGTGGGTAAACGAAGCGGACGGCAAAGGTGCGATTTGGTTTTCGCTGCCGTATTTCGCGCGTAGTTCATCAATCGGGCCGAAATCCAGCGCGCGCTGCGGGCAGGAGTCCACGCAGATGGGGCGCAGGTTTTTCTCCAGCCGATCTAGATAGTGTCGTCACGAGGATAAAAATCATTGATAATAGGGCCTTCTAATCAGAAGGCCCTATTATCATGACTA
>NZ_CBFFRL010000200.1:0-8090 GCF_965644215.1 Phytobacter sp. V69 | reverse complement strand
ATTCAGGCAACCGTCTGTGGTGTTTGCAGAGCTAAGATTGGCGGCTTAGCGTTGCACTTCGGAGTTGAATCCGCCTCCTAATGATATATTAATTTTAAGTAATAAAATTTATGACATTCACTATTGAAGTCAAATGCCGCTATTGCCAACAAACACAACCTGTTCGTAAACATGGAACAAGTAGATCTGGATTTCCCCGCTATTACTGTCAACAGTGTCGCCGTACTTTCCAGATTAACTACCGCTATAATGCGCATAAACCCGGTATAAAAGAAAAGATTGTCACTATGGTGGTGAACGGTTCAGGGGTAAGAGACACCGGGCGAGTTCTGGATATCAGCATGAATACTGTCATGAGCACTTTAAAAAAATCACGCCGCTACAAATAAAAAAATCGCCGACATCGGCGCATCGCTGATTAAACACTGGTAGTCGAGAGACAAAAAACAACACCATCCGAAGGTGGCGTTGAGGCACATCCAGGACACTACTGCACAGGTGCAGGCTGAGACTTAAGTTTCTGTATTCGCGCCCAGGACTCCGGCGCATATTTCTCAACGTACTGTTTCGAAAGCACCTTTGCCGTGCAGATAGACATAACCGAGGTTGTACTGACCGACATGAGAGCCCTTTTCGGCCACCTTGCGGTATAACGCCACGGCGTTATGCTGCTCTTCTTTCGTTCCATGGCCGTACAGTGCACCGAGATTCACCTGCGCATGGAGGTCGCCCTGTTCTGCGGCTTTGCTGTACCAGATAATGGCCTGCTCGCGATTGTATTTCACGTCTTCATCGCCGCTGGTATAGAGCTCCGCCAGGCGAAACTGCCCGATTGCATTTCCCTGTTCTGCCGATTTTTGGTACCACGCCAGCGCCCGTTGCACGTCTTTTTCACCACCCAAACCTTTAGCGTACAGATAGCCCAATAGATGCTGTGCGGCGCTATTTCCCTGCTCTGCGGCTTTGCCAAACCACTGCGCCGCCTGTACATAATCCTGCGTAACACCTTCACCATTTGCATAGCGCAGGCCCATCACATATTCCGCCGGCGTGTAGCCCTGCTGTGCCGCGCGCTGGAACCAGCGTAGCGCCTGATCTAAATCCTTTACCGTTTCATTGCCCTGAAAGTAACGGTACCCCAGTTCCAGTTGTGCTTTCGCATCCCCACTTTTTGCCTATTGCTGCACATCGTTAAACGAAGATGCGCTCCAGGCCGGCAGAGACATCGCCAACGAGCCTGCCACCAGCAATGCCAAAATAAGTTTGTTCATGCCATATCATCCTTATTACGCGTGAATGCGTTTTATGGCACGGCTCAACGGGGCAATGTAGGAAAATCGCAGAGGAAAAGGATTTTTAGGAAGGTATTCAGGAAAAACAACGCCACCCGAAGGTGGCGTGTTTGCATTAATACTGGTCTCTGTCTAACCAGTTGCCGGTAGGAATATACTTTTTCCCCTCGACCGAGCGTTGGTACACATACATCCAGGCGCTGCCATAAGGCGTCTGGATAAGCTGGCGTTTATATTCGCGCCCAGCGGTGCGGAGCGCGTCCAGTTCGCCCAGCGTGGCCGCATCAATGCGATAAACTTCACCCAGCACACTGCCATCACCCGGCACAGCGCCAGGGTAGTGCCCCAGACTGTAGAGTTGATATTCTTCAACGCAAAAGTCGCCCAGCCACTGAGCATTCGTCATCCAGTGGCTGTTGCCTTGCTTGCGTCGTAAACTGCCGTAGACAAATATTCGCATTGCTAAAACTCAAACTGATAGAGCACATCAAGTGCCTGATCTAAGCCAGACACCGCTTCCAGATACAGCTTAGGCATCAGGCGATAACGTAACGTGAGAGTCGCCAGTGAGTCAAAAATACCCACGCCATATTTTACCTGCAGACCCGGCAGTACATAGCCGCTGACTACCACCTGGGAGGAATCTCCCACCCCTTCGGTATCCAGCGCCAGATTGCTTACGCCAAACGTCTCGCCGATTTTACCCACAACCTGACCACTTTGTGCAACCCCCAGGCCCACTAAGGCTGATGTCATTGCGGCACTATCGCTTTGTCCGCTCTCCAGACCCTGCCCACGAAGCAGGTAAGAGAGCGCTTCTTGCTGCGACATCGCCGGGTCAGAGAAGATTTCCGCTTTCGGTTCATCCGCCGTGCCGGTAATGCGTACCCCGGCCGTTACGTCGTTCTCGGTGGCATCCGGGTTACGAATCGCCTCGATATTCAACAGCGGCTGATCCACCGGGCCAGAGAACAGCAGCTCCCCTTTGCGCACAATCAAATCCTGGCCGTAAGCGTGATAGCGTCCTTCCGGAATGGTGATTTGCCCGTTAAGGCCAAGTCCCTGCTGATCCTGGGTCACTTTCAAATCGCCGGTCAGTCGTGCTTTGAGCCCGAAAGCGTCCATGCGAACGTTGTCGCCGACATGCACAATCAGATTACTGTTAATAGGAATTGCCGTGCTTTTCGGTTTTTCCGGCTGCAGATCCGCATTGAGCATCACTTCATCGCTGGAAGTCCCTACCGCGCTTTCCGGCAAATCATGCACGACGATACGCGCCCAGGGCACATCGACCCGGCCATCAAGCGTAAACAGGGTTGGCGTGGCCGAGAACACCAGGTCCGGCGACACGTCCAGACGCACCATCGGCGGCACGGTAATGCGAACTTTATTGCCCTGGGCCGCCACGCGGGCGCGCCAGTTGTTAATCTGACTCCAGTCCGCATCGCCGCTAAGATTGATCTGTCCGCGCTGGGTGCGCACCACCCCTTGCAGGGTCGAGCTGGTGCCGTTGAAGCTCATGGCCAGTTGGCTGGGCTGCATATCGAACGGCATGAAGTTCCCTTCCACATCCACACCGTTGAGCTGCATCTGCCCGAACAACTGCGGGCTTCGCAGATTGCCACCGAGCCGCAAATTAGCGTTCAGCGTGCCCGCCGCTTTCTCACCGCGCGTAAAGATGGCGTTCGCCATCGCCAGCGAGAAGTTGTGAATATTGACGTTGCCACTAAGGTTACGCCGCCCCTGCGGATCGGTGACCTGTACCTGACCATCAAACTGACCGTTATTGGTCAGGCGGATCAGCCAGCCCAAATCCGCGCGGTTATTCTGTAGCTTCGCATTGAGGTTCAGCGTTTCAAAGGCGACCGGTAGCGGTGCATCGTTCACCACCTGTGTCACTTTGACGTTACGCCCGACAAGCGTCACCTCACCCTGCGGCAATCCTTCTTTTGTGGCATCCCAGGACACATCCGCTTTACCGCTGAATGTTCCGCTGGCCTGCGTGGTATCCGGCATAAAGGGTTTCAGCATCGCCAGATCGAAGCGGTTGAGATTAACCACCGCACGGCCCTGCGCGCCGACATCAATCGTCTGAGGTACGCAGAGTTCCGCATTCGGGTTGATCCAGCAGTGCGGCCCAATGCTGATCTTCTGCTCCTGATTGCGATAATCCAGCACGATCGCGCGATTCAGGGCCACCGGGCCAACCGGCGTGGTAAACCGCGTATCGCTGAGCGTGCCTTTCCAGCGCTCTTCTTTGCGATCAAAGCTGCCCGCCAGTTTCAACTGCCCGGCCACCGGCTCGCCCTGTACCCGTAATTCCAGCTCGTGCTGTTTTTCACTGCCTTTGGCAGCCAGCGTCGCCAGGCTGACGTTCACCCCCGGCTGTGACAGGCGCTCAACCCGCACATTCAACGCCCCGGCAAGCTGATCGGTCGATTTGACATCCCCTTTCACTAGCACCCGGGCAACGTGCAGCTCTTGCCAGCGCAGGTTGCTGGCGGTGATATCCGCCATCACCTGCGGCGCATCCACCGTACCGCGAATATTCACCAGCCCTTTCGCCGTACCGCCCAGTCCCGGCAGAGCGTTATCCAGACCCGGAGCATCGATGGTGGCGTCCAGATTAAGATCTTTGACCCCCAGCTCACCTTTGACGTCGGCTTTATTACGCCCCAGCTCCAGATGCAGACCAGGGATCACCCATTGCATGTAGCTGTTTCCCTTAAGCTGCCCGTCTACACTCACCTTGTTCTGCTTCACGTTACCGGCCAGTTTCAGCTCAGGAATATCCACCTGCCAGGTGCCGCCGTAAAGACTGCCGCGCATTTTCGCCAGCCCGTTCAACTTCGCCGGCCAGTCCGGGAAGGTTTTGGCGGTATTGATACCGTCCAGCGTCAGCTCGCCGCGCCAGCTAATGGCCTGCTGCCAGTCGAGCAAGGCTTTGAGTTCGGTTTTCCCTTCCAGCGCCGCCACACTCAGCTTGTCGATGTTGATTTGCTGCTCGTTGCCTTTGCCGTCCAGGGTGAGGGTGGCAGGTGGCACCTGCTGACCTTTCACAGAAGTACGGAACGACAGCGTGTAGTCGGTCATTTTGCCGGTCAGCTTGAGCTTAAGGTCATCGGCCTGATACTGCTTTTCACCGGTAAACGGCCAATAAAGCTGCTCGCTGGTGATGTCCAGATTGAGCGGCAGCCCCGCTTCGGCGAGCTGAGTTTGTCCGCGCAGCACCACATCTACCGGGCCGGAAAGATTAACGCCAAACTCCAGTTGCTTACGCACCTCGCCGCCGACTTTCACCTTCACCTTCTCGCCTTTCAGCGGATCGACATTCAGGGTGCTGTTGAGGGTGATATCCACCGGCCAGTTATCCTGCAACTTCGCCGTACCCGTCGCGTTAAGCGTGCCCTGATTCGAATCGATATCCAGCGCGTCGAGCTGCATATTACCGTCGATGCTGCTCACTTTGAGCAGCATATTGCTAACAGTGATATCGGTGTCGCCGGTTAAGCGAAGCTGCTCGCCACGGAATTCTTCAATATTGAGATTGAGCGGCAGGTGTACGTCCGTCATCTGCGGCAGCACCGGTTTGGCAAACAGTTGCTTAAGGGATTCCCCCAGCGGCAGTTCGTCCGGTTTCGGATTCTCAATCTTCGGTTCCACCACCTGTTCCTGCGCCACTTTCGCCACTTTTGGCAGGGCAATCAGCAGGCCGCTTAGCGAAGTCGGTTTCAGGGTCAGGTTCTTGTCTTCCCAGTTAAGGGCAGAGGAGAAACTCATCACGGAAACGGTGGTGTCATCAATGTTGATATTGATGTTGTTGAGCGCCACGTGGCTCAGGGTGATGGGATACGGCGTGGAGAGGTTCAACGGTCCGTTGTCCACTTCTTTCACCGGCGCCGCAGGCGGCATCTTTTTCGTATCAATCACCACGTTGATATCTTTTAGCGAGATATCATTCACGCACAGGCTACTGTTACGCAGGCAGCCCAGATTCACCGCCAGGTGCAACTCTCCGACGTTCACCGCCACGCCCGGCTGATCGTAGCGGACGTTTTTCAACGATAAGTCCCGCCAGCCGCCGGTCACCTGACCGATTTCCAGCCCCGGCACCCACCGATTGGCGGCATTAAACAGCAGATGTAACCCGGTCGTCGTCCCGACCAGAAAAACGACCATCCCCAGTATCAACAGGATAAACACCAGTACGCCGAGGCTTATCTTCTTCCATAAACTCATAATTCAGGCCCCAAACCGATGTAGAACTGTAATCCGTGCTCGTCTTTGTCCCCAACCGGAACGGCAAGATCGAGTTTGATCGGCCCCACCGGCGATTGCCAGCGTACCCCGACGCCTGCACCGGTTTTGAAATCGCTGCGGCGGATATCGCTCACGGCCTCACCGCTATCGACAAAGACCGCCCCCCACCATTTGCCCGTCACGTTGTATTGATATTCCAGCGACCCGGTAGCCATTTTCGATGCCCCGATCAGCTTGCCGTCGTCATCCTTCGGCGCGATCGATTTGTATTTGTAGCCACGGATGCTGCGATCGCCACCGGCGAAGAAACGCAAATCCGGCGGAACACGATCAAAATCATCGGTTTCGATCCAGCCGACGTTGCCGCGTGCCACAAAGCGGTGACGATCGTAGAGCGTGCGGATCCAGACGTTTTGTGCCTGCATTACCACGAACTCCACGTCAGAACCCCAGGCCGTGCTGGAGTAATCGATGGAATAGCGCTGAGAATCGCCCCAGGTCGGCATCAGGCCGCCGCGCGAACGGGTACGGCTGATCATCACTCCCGGGTAGAGCAGCATGGTGGTATTGGTCACGCTCGCCTGCGTAAAGTGGTCGAGACTCCAGCGCAGGTTAATGGCGCGCTGCCAGCCGCTGGAAAGATCCCAAAAACGAGACGCCGCGAGGGTGGTGGAATCTGACTCGGTGTCATTTAAATTGGTGCGCTTAAATCCGCCCTGAAACAGGTAGTACTGCTCAAGCGGGTTTTTCAGCAGTGGGACTTTGTAGCTGAAATCCAACTGCTGTTCCGGTGCGGAGACGCTGGCGGTGGTGGTAAAGCTGTGGCCGTACGAGTTTATCCACGGCTTTTTCCAGGTGGCTTTAACGCGCGGGCCCACATCGGTTGAATACCCGACCCCGGCCTCGATGGTGTTTTCCACACGGGGCGCAACAACGCCTTTTAAGGGTAAGACTTTGCTTTCCCGGGCTTGATCGAACTCCGGTGCAACCACCACCGAGTTAAACCAGCCGGTAGCCGACAAGCGGCGGTTAAGTTCCGCCAAATCCCGTGTCTGGTAGTAGTCGCCTTTTTTGAAGGGCACCAGATTTTGCAGGTACTCTTCGCGAATTTGCGAACCTTCAAAGGTGACATCACCAAAGCGATAGCGCTGGCCGCTGTCGTAGTCGATATCCCAGAAGGCCTGATGTCGGTCGAGGGCGATGCCGAGCTGGCTGTGGTTGTAGTGGCTGTCGAAGTAGCCTTTACGCAGCGCGACGCGGGTGAGCGATTTCTTGAAGCCCTCGTAATCGCCGTGATTGAGCACGGTTCCCTTTTCCGGGCGGTCTTTTAGCAGGGCCAGATAATCTTCGTCGGTACGCGCGCCGCCGCGCAGGATCACATCGGTGCCGCCGATGCGTACCGGCTCGCCAGCAGAAACATGCGCAATCAGCACCTGGCGACCTTTTGCTGGCGGTGGACGCAGCTCAAATTCGATAGTGGGTTCGTAATACCCCAGCGCTTTCAACCCTTCACGGATCGCGTCATCTACGCGCGCCTGAAACCGCTTGTCCGGTGTCACTTCATCACTCTGGATGGTTGATAGCTGCGCGCGAACATTCTTCTGCAGCGCCCCGGTCAGCCCTTCCAGCTGTAACCGGACGTTTGCCGACATGGCGCTCTCGCTTGCCAGCAGCAAACCGGCAAAACATAAAAAACGGATTTTTGGCACGTCCTCTCCTGAATATCCCTTGTTTCCACCCCTGGAAGGAAACGTCAACACCGCTCCGCGGCTTGTAAAAAATCCAATATGTGGATTGAAAAACGGACGACACCCCAAATATTTCTTATGTTTAAATCTAGTCTGATTTACCGTCTTTATTGTGTTAAAAGAGACGCTTCGTTACAACCTTAACCGCAACTAGCGTTTCCGGGAGACCTCACCATGAGTCTATTTGATAAGAAAAACCTTGTTACTCAATCGGATGCACTACCAGGGCGGAATACGCCGATGCCCGTCGCCACGTTACATGCTGTTAACGAGCACTCGATGAGTAACGTTCCGGAAGGGATGGAGACGGCTTATTTTGCGATGGGCTGCTTCTGGGGCGTTGAACGTCTGTTCTGGCAACTGCCCGGCGTCTACAGCACCGCAGCAGGCTATATGGGTGGCTATACGCCAAACCCAACCTACCGCGAAGTCTGTACCGGACAAACAGGCCACGCCGAAGCGGTCCGCGTGGTGTATGACCCGGCGGTGATTAGCTATGAGCAGCTTCTGCAGGTGTTCTGGGAAAATCACGATCCGGCACAGGGGATGCGTCAGGGGAACGACCACGGCACCCAGTACCGCTCCGCTATTTATCCGCTGACGCCGGAGCAGAGCGCTGCCGCCCAGGCCAGCCTCGAACGCTTCCAGGCCGCCATGCTGGCCGCGAATGACGACCGTACCATCACAACGGAAATTGTTACCGCACCGCCATTCTATGGAAGGTGCGATTTAATCGTCAATTATGAGAACATAACCCTTTCTTTGACATAGACTTTTCACGATGCCCGCT
>NZ_CBFFRL010000199.1:0-8110 GCF_965644215.1 Phytobacter sp. V69 | reverse complement strand
TTTATTATCGAGTTCGGTGACCGCCTGGACGGTCACTTCTGAGAAAAGGCATTTACACAGAATCGTGTACAGGGTCCAATGGCTTTCTCAAACTGCACCACCGCACGGGCGCGATCGCCCTTCTGGGAATAGGCCTGCCCCAGCGCCCCGACGGCCTCGCTGTCCTGATGGTTTTTGCTTACCGCATCCTGCAATGCGCCAATGGCCGTGCCGCCTTTTCCGGCTTCTACCGCCGCCAGGCCGCTGGCGCGTTCACGAAATGCCGGGTCAGCCAACTGTTTCTGCTGCGCATCCAGTTGCTGGCGCGCCGTTACGACCGTATCGCCTTCACTGAACACGCTCAGAAAGCGCTTGAGGGCCGCCACGCTGCTTTCGCTAACGATCATGCCCTGAATCTGCTGATACCAAAGGGTTGCGGCCGCATCGCGCTCGGTGTTGTTTTTCGCCATCTTCTCAAGAACCGCATACCCTTCTTCGGTACGTCCATCGGCGATCAACATCCGCGCCAGTGTGCTTTGCAAATCGGCGTTCCCCGGATTTCGGTCATTCAGGGCTTTAAGCTGATTTACCGCTTCGGTATGCCGCGCCGGGATTTTCGCCACCTGCGTCCAGTATTCCGCCGCCAGATCGCCTTCCGGCGCATTGCCGTTAAACATCTTCTCGTACGCGGCCACCGCTTCCTGCGGGTGACCCGTTGTCGCCTGCAAACGCGCTTGCTGTAAGGCCTGACGTCCTTCGGGAGTCGACAGCGTCATTGCCATGCGCGACGCTTTGGTGGCGCTGGCATCCGGGGCAAGGGAGTTCAGCCGATCCATCTGTTTTTGCGCCCCGGCATTATCGCCCTGGCGCAGCAAATAGCGCAGGCGCGCGGCGATCACGTCCGGATCGTCAGGGGCCATTAACTCAAGGCGATAGAGCGACTGGCGCACCAGATCCTCACGTTTGGTGGTTTCCCCCAGGCGCACCTGTTCAAGCAGCTGTTGTTGCGCGGTCGGTGCCGCATGCGCGAAAGGCATCGCGGAGATGCCGAGCGTGAAAGACAATAAACTTAATGAGAACTTGCGCATTGCTGGCCCCAGTCTGGTTGTAACTCACCGCGAGGGGTGAAGCGAAAACGGTGCTCGTCCCAACCTTGTCCAAAAAGGGTCAGAACATAACTGTAATACGCGTCTTTGCCGGGGAAGTTATCCGCCACCCGCTGACGCTGCGCCGCCTGAGCATCACGATCCTGTAAAAACGGCAGAAGTACCGCAGAGAAACCCACAGGGCCGTTACCCTGCACCTTGCCGGTCGCCACGTCGACTTTCTCTGGCGGCACACCATTTTTCGCCGTCATTGTTTCCATAGGCTTGAGGCGCGCCAGCATGCGCGCCTTTTGCGGGTCACTGTCATGCATCATGCCTACCCATGCATACACGCGAATCGCATCGTAACTGCTGATAAGTGATTTATCGGATTTCAGCTGCCAGCCCTTATTTTTTTGATAACGCACCCAGTCAGGCGAGAACCCCTTCGGTGCGGTTTCCATAATCAAACGTCGGTTGGTCTCGCGCAGCGTCGTCCAGGGCACACCGTAACGGGTAAAGTACTGCGCCAGTTGCGGCGGCAAATAGCTGGGATTGAAGCGCCAGGCGTCTTTGTCGGCAAAACCGACTTTCCCGGGCAGCAGCATAGAGCCAAGGCCGGGCACGGTAGTGACCTCTTCTTTGGCGATACGCGCGAGCAGCGCTTTGCCGGTCGCGGTGTACTCAGGCATGTTCCACAGCCGCCCGGCTTCCAGCAGCGACCAGGCTATCCAGATATCTCCATCCGACGCGGAGTTGGTATCCAGTACCGTCCACTCAGTTTCGTTTTTCCGCCCCCACAGCCAGGCAGGCAGCCGCGCGCGTAAATCACCTTCCGCCAGATTGTTTTGCGTCCAGTCCAGCAGGGTTTTAAAGGTGACGCGATCGTTCGCCGCCAGGGCAAAGAACAGGGCGTAACTTTGCCCCTCGGAAGTGGTTATCTGGCGGGCATCACTTGGGTCAATGACTCGCCCGCCATCGCTGATATAGTCCTGTTTAAAGCGATCCCACGCGGGCCAGCTACAGGCGGCGCTAACCTGCGCCGCCGACAGCCTAAGCGCCGCCATGACCACCCAGCGTAGCGCTTTCATCACCGCTTACTCGTGATCGGAGTCGAGACGGCGGCGGCTAATAATACGCAGCAGACGCCACAGTACCCACGCCAGCAACACCACGCTCACCGCAGCCAGAATCGCCAGCAGCACCGGATGGTTAGCCAGTGCATACCAGATACGTTCAAACCACGGCAGATGACCAACGTAGTAGATATCGCCGACACGCAAGCCGTTTACGCCCGATTCACGAATCACCGACACGGAGCCGAAAATCGAGGCCCGCTTGCCGCTGTCGTTCATCGCGCCGTTTAACAGCTCATAACCGCGCGGGCTGTCCGCCAGCAGCGCAACCACGCTACGCTGATCGTTATACGGCGACTGGAAGCCGATAATGGCCGCCATCGGACCGCTGGACGAAACAGACGTCTGCGCATCAGGCTGACGGTCAGTATCATCCGGCACGACACCCGGGAATGGTGTCTGACGCAGCGGGGTTCTCACCCAGCTTTACGCCGCGTGGACCAGCAGGTCGATACGCTTGTCGTCTTTCAGTTTTTCCGGGATAGAGCCGATGATCATGATGTCGGCATCTTTGCCCTGAATCTGCGTACCGTCATCGGTCAACGTCATGTTGATGGCCGGGAAACCCGTTTGCGAGCCTACGGTACCCATTGAGTCCAGCAGCGTAGTCAGCTGCCCTTCTGTCGGGGTGGGCGGCACAACAATAATCGTATCGGACAGGTCCGCCATGCGGGTGAACGGGAAGCCCGCGTTGGCAAACGCGCGCAGGTCCGGCATCGCCAGGAAGTGGTAATACTGCGAGAAGTCGATAGTGGAATCATCACCAATCACCACGCGGTTCTGCACCGGCTGGAAGGTGACGCAGTTGTCGATGGTACCGCCCGGCATCGGGTTCATGTACTGGAAGTCAAAGCGCAGTTGGTTCACCGCACCCAGCTTCAGCGCCGGAATCGAGACATCGGTTTTGCCATCCAGCAGGCCCTGCAAGACCGGCAGGCGCAGCAGCAGGCGGTTGGTATCCTGATTGCTGACCAGGTTGAAATATTGCAGAAACTGGTTGTTCAGGCTGATATCCATGCGCGAGTTGTCTTTGGTCGGCGGCGCGGTATAGCGATAGTTAAGGTGCATATCGATACCGTTACTGCGCAGCAGATAAAGGTCCGGCGGCAGGTTCAACGCGACATTGATCGACGCTGGTTCCAGCCCGGTGGACTGTAACTGCTCTTCATAGGTTTTCAGCTCACCAAAGGTTACCGCACGGTCTGTCCGCACCCAGTTCGGCGCATCATACGGTTTACGCGCCAGCAGCGGTTTCACCTCATCAACGGTGACGCTGCTGCCACGGAACAGCACGTTACCCTGCGCAATGCCTTTTGCCGCCTGCAACAGATCTTTATCATCACGCCCGAAGACCACCAGCAGCTTCACGTACGGATTGTTTGGATGGCTCATCATGGTGATGGTCGGCGCTTTCACCGCCGGGGCATCACGCAGGAAATCCGGACGTTTGTCGTTGGTGGCGAAGATGATCGCGTTACGATCCGGCAGGCCGTTATACATGACCGGGAAGTTCTGCCCGCGCCAGCCGGTACGGGAACCAAACCAGGAAGCAATCACCGCCGCCGCCTGCTGTTCAACCAGATCCGGCGCGCCCGCAAAGACCATCGGCAGCGTTAACGGACGGGTGTCACGCGGATCGAAGAACGGAATCGGGAAGTGCGACAGGTCGTTTTGCACCTCCAGCGTCTGGTAAGAGAGCTCCAGCGAGCTGCTGCGACCAATGTCCATCCACAGAGTGGTGCTGGCCGGGTTTTCACAGACATCGCGGTAATGACCGACAAACTCCAGCCGCACGCGGTTGAAGTCGGTGATGTACAGCGGGTCAATAGGCACCTGAGCCAGCGTCTTTTTACCCAACTGCTCTTTGGTGACCGGCAGCACACCCATTAGCTCGTCGTTCAGGTAGACCTTCAGCTGCGACTGTATCGGCAGCAGCGACGGTGACGGCGTGTACTCGAGGTTCAGCATCGCCTTCGACACCACTTCATCGCTGCGCGTGCCAAACTCAATGCCGTTGTTAGGGTTGATACCGCGCAGCACCATGCTGCCTGGCGGTGGCGCGATCTCGGCAAACGTCAGTTTTACGTCACGCGACGGCGCATTATCCGCGACGATAGGCGCATTTGCCCGCACCACGCCCGGCATCACCTGCCCCACGGTCGGGCTTGCGGTCGGCGGTGCCGGGTCCGTTTGCCCTTTGGTCGGGGTGGTCGGCACCAGGTTTTCCGATTGTGTCGGCGCAGGCGTCGCTACCGGCTGGGTCGCAGGCGCGACGGCAGGCACGGTGGGGGCCGCTTGCGTTGCCGGGTCACCGGGTGCCGCATACGTCATCAGGGAAGGTAAAGCGCTCATTCCCACAGCCACTGCACAAATCCAGGAAAGTTTTCTTTTCATCGCGTTTTCATCATTGTTGAGCCAATCACGTCACGGGTTGCGGTATTACCGCTTCCCGTTCGGGACGACGCGGTATAAACGACACAATCCAGGCAACCAGTGCGGTTAGCGACCGGAAAATCATTTTCACAGACGATGGAGCAAATTCCGCGAGATGGCGATAACCACGGAAGCCCAATTTTAAAATATCCATCAAGCTTTCCAGTGGCTTATCTTCCGGGAAGCTGTCCTGCCACAACGCCCATGTATCAGCACGGGCAAACGTACACTGCACAAAATCGATATGCTGTTTGGTGGAAAGCGGCATCAGTTGCAGCCCCACTTCATTGCCAGACACGCGCACCACCATCGTCGGGAAGACATACTCTTGCTGGCCGCGTTTTAACAACAGGCTGACTTTCTGCCCTTCCAGCACCTGCGACTGGCCGTTGATTTTGATCCCCAGACCGCCGTCGGAAAAGTCATGCACGGTACAGGAGAACAGGTGGCCGTCTTCGCGGGCGATAGCCGCAGGCATAGAGATCTCCACACGGTGCGCACGACGAACCTGTTTGCTTTCCACCGACACCGCCACCGCGCCGCCAAGGATAATCAGGTTGTAGAACACCCATGCGATACTGACGAACACCGTCAAAATCTCATTTTGCGGGCCGTAGAAGTAACGCCAGATCCCCACCAGCACGCCGACGATATTCAGCAATACAAGGTAGATATAGGGCCGGGAGATGACCCAGTCGACATACTCTTCTTCGACCAGCCCCCCTTTTGCCGTTACGTTGAACTTGCCTTTGTGCGGGTTAAACAGCGCCACCAGCGTTGGCGGCGCGATGTACCACGCCAGCACGGTTTCATAGATTTCACTCCAGAACGAATGGCGATATTTGCCCTGAATTTTGGAGTTAGTCAGGCTGGCGTGAATCATGTGTGGCAGAACAAACAGCGCAATCATGATGGCCGGGGCATAGATGATGTAGGCATGCAGCAGCAGGAACGCCAGCGGCGCGGTGAGGAACACCAGCCGTGGAATCCCGGAGAGGAAGTGCAGCATGGCGTTGACGTAACACAGGCGCTGCGCCAGTTTCAGCCCTTTGCCGAACAGCGGGTTATCGAGACGGAAAATCTGAATCATGCCGCGCGCCCAGCGAATACGCTGACCAATGTGCGCCGACAGACTCTCCGTGGCCAGGCCAGCGGCCTGTGGAATACGCATATAGGCCGAGGTGTGGCCTCGGCGGTGCAGGCGCAGGGAGGTATGGGCATCTTCGGTCACGGTTTCCACCGCGATACCGCCAATCTCATCCAGCGGGCCACGACGAATCACCGCACAGGAGCCGCAGAAGAAGGTGGCATCCCACATGTCGTTGCCGTCCTGAACCAGCCCGTAGAACAGCGTCCCTTCGTTTGGGGTTTTACGAAAACGCCCCAGGTTACGTTCGAACGGGTCCGGCGAGAAGAAGTGGTGCGGCGTCTGCATCATCGCCAGATCCTTCTCTTTGATAAACCAGCCCATGGTCATCTGCAGGAAGGAGCGCGTCGGGACGTGGTCGCAGTCAAAAATAGAGACGAAGTCGCCTTTAGCATATTTCAGCGCGTTATTGATGTTCCCGGCTTTCGCGTGCTCATGGGTGGTACGGGCGATGTACTCCACCCCGACGGTCTGGGCGAACTGGCGAAACTCCTCGCGACCACCGTCATCAAGGATCCAGATTTTGAGCTTATCTTTCGGCCAGTCGATGCCCAGCGCCGCATAGATGGTGTTTTTCACCACGTTCAAATCTTCGTTATAGGTCGGCACAAAAAGATCGACCGACGGCCACAGGGCCATGTCTTTCGGCAACGGCACCAGCTGGCGATTAAGCGGCCAGACGACCTGGAAATAACCGAGGATCAGGACAATCCACGCGTAGGTTTCAGCAAACAACAGGACAAGGCCGCACACCAGACTTACCGGGTCGTCCCAGTTCAGGGTCGAGGTGTAACGCCACCAGATATAGCGACAGGAAACGGTCAATGACAGGACGATCAGCATCAGCGCCGAGAAACGCCCCGGAATTCGGCGCACCAGCAGGGCCACGCCCCACAGCAGCAGGAAGATAAACTGCGACAGCGGATTAAACGGTTGGGTAATACACAAGATCGCCAGAATCAGTGAGAAGACGATGATGATACCCAGAATAAAACGCCGCGCCCCCCGGCTGATATGTCCCAGCTCTTTGTGGTTATCAAGGTGGCTGGTCTGATCAGACACGCGGGTGGGCAGCGAGTCCAGCCAGCTGTGGTAACGGTCGCGTAGCTTATGGGCGCGGGCAAAGCGTGAGGGTTTCGCCACCTGTCCTGCCACATGCTGCGGCAGGGTGGCCAGCAGCCAGAGGGTTTGCAACAGGTAACGCGCCGGGTCGAGCGGGCGCGGTTTGTTCGGGTTAATGTGCGGAAAGAGATCCTGATGCTGCTCACTCACTCGCTGCCAGTTGGCATTTTCCAGCGGCAGAAACATCCATGCCAGCGCCGCCCAGAAACAGCCACATGCCGCCCTGAACCCCGACGCCTTATTGCGGCGATAAAAATGGTAACGCTCGCTTAAGCGAGCATATACCGGGGGGATCAGAAACCAGGCAGCCAGACGACTCATTCAAGCACCCTCGCGCTTTGCACCTCAGGGTCTCGGGTACCCGAGCAGTGCAACAGGCACCAGTTTGCCAGTGTCAGAATTTCCTCCGCCGCCAGCGAATCACCACGGTATTCCCCCAGCGGCTGCTTCGCCGCCAGGCACTCCACCACCGCTTCATCACGGTGAATGAGGATCGGCATCAGGTTGCGCTGACTCTGCAGCCACACCTGATAGAGGTCGTCCTGCAATTGGCTGCCAATGCGTAAGTCGTTAATCAGAATACGCGCGCCGGTCGGCAACCGCTGCTGATGCAGACGTACGTGGCAGTTGGTATCGGGTTTCACCACCGCCAGCGTGTGGTCGCAGTATTCAAGAAACTGGCGCGTCAGCGGCGAATGGCCGTGCGGTAAATCGAGCAGCACCCACTGATAGCGTTTCTGGGTTTTCAGCGCCTGCAACACTGCCGTTAGCTCGCCGAGCGGTTCATGTAACAGGTGCAGGTTTTCCCATTCGGCAGCGGTCAGGCGGCCAAAAGGGAGGATGTCGATGCTGGAGGTGTAGCGCAGGCCCGCGTCGCGCCAGTCTTTACCGTCAAGAACCGCGCGCGCCCAGCCGTCGGAATGGTCGAAATCCACGTTGAATGACAGGCGCAGGAGATTATCGGGGCAGGCGTCAATGACGAGGACTGACTCCCCTAAAAGTTGTAATGCCCAGCCGAGCGCCGCGGTAATCGATGTGGTGCCCACACCGCCACGTACCCCTTGTAACCCCAATACAGCCATCCACGGCTTCCTTATTGTTGACGAGCAAACTCTGCCAGCAAGGGCCAACGCTTAAGGAAGGTGCGATTTAATCGTCAATTATGAGAACATAACCCTTTCTTTGACATAGACTTTTCACGATGCCCG